>JBAXZU010000070.1:0-9141 GCA_041670225.1 Bacilli bacterium
TATTCTACTTCCTGGTCCTCTAGTACAACTAAGGTAACTATTGAAGGTTTCACCGACAGTTATTCCATTACTACTTCCGGTGCCTTAGCCTCCTTCATGACTGTGTTCGATGTCTTAAAGGAAGTTGACATTTCCACAATCCTCAATAAGAAGATTCCATCACTTCCTAGCGGTCTTGATGGCTGGTTATCAAGTGAAACAGCTAAAAACTTATTTGAAGATTCCTACATCCGCAGTCTGACCTATACTTATCTCCCTGATTTAGTTGAATTAGGCTTAGATAAGGTTTCCTCTATTCCTTCATTTGCTTCCGATTTAGTTGATTATTGTGATTTCTCCTTCTTAATCAAGAAAAACAGCAATGGTTCCTATGTTTATGACTCTGCCACCATTACCAAAGAACTTTCTGTCTACTATCATCTTCTCTCTCAGGTTAAGAAAATCGGTCTTTCAAATCTCAAATCCATGGCTAAGAGAATCACTGCTCTGACTGATAAGGAACTTGAATGCTTGGATACGATCATTGACTTAGTCGGAGATTCCTTTGTCCTTACCGATATCAAACCCGGAAAAGATATGTCACCGATGGCTAAAGGCCTTAGTGTCGTATTAGATAAGGTTAATGGAACTTCCAATGATATTCTCTCAATGATGACTATTTCTGATTCCGAGACTGAAAGCAAGAACATTCTCAAGGCTATGCTGATTTCCTTAGACACCAACAACCTTTGGTCCGAAGAATTAGGAAGGTTTGCCACTATTCTTCACAAGATGCAGGGTATGGATTATAAATCAACCGACTTATTTGCTGCTGGTAGAAATTATGATTCAATGTCCGGACTTCTTTCTTCGATGAACGAATCCATCTTAATGCACAAAGCTCCTATTTACCTCTTCAAGACAGCCTTCAATTCCATCAGTGGTTTAACTGATTTACTCGAAAACAATGGCCTTTTGACTCATCCTCTTGACTTTGACACTCATACTACTGCTTCTGACGAAGATGTTGCCTACTGGGCTCATGACTATGAACTTCTTCTTTCCTTAGTCTATAAGGAAGACACCTTCGCTAAGATCATCAAAGACAAGCTTGATCTTTCCTCTATGGATTTCGGAAGTGATGGTATCTCCACTTCTATTCTCTACTACATCGGTTCAATGAACCTCTTTAAGTACAATCGTAGCTACTTCCTCTATAACCTTATCTCTAATTATAAGGACAGTGAAGGCGAACCTATCTATTCAACTATCTTTAAGAACAGTTCTTCTACTCCCTATGGCGAAGATGCTTCGGCTTACCGAATTGAAGATCTTCTCTTCAGCAATCCTGAACTTCTTGATAACGATGGTTATATTGATCAGGAAAAGATGTTAGCTGAGACTGATATGATTGACAAGCTGATCAACAATGTTCTGACTAAGGCGTTGACTCTCCAGCAGGTTACTTCTATTGAAGAAGTCTATAATGCCTTAAAGAATGAAGATGGCAGCTTCTCCTTCTTCGAAGATCTTACCGAGATGACTTTACGTCTTGATACCGATGAAAATGATGTTACCAGCTTATACCGCAGTGCTTTCTGCAGTGAATTAGTTGCCGGCTGTATGAATATTGTCACCAAGAATGAGAGTCTTGCACAATACTTAGGCATCTTCTCAACCTTAGATTTCTATGCTAACGATTATGCCTTAATCAATCCGATTGAAGGAAAGACACTTGACGCCTCTATTATCTTAGGTTACGAGTTATCAAATGGTGAGAACCTTGGTACTATCGATAATGCTACTCTCCGTTTGCCTTATGACAATGAGGGAATCAAGGGATACTATGATATTCCTGTCGCTTCAATGATTTACTTCACTGATGAGGCCATTGTCTCCTTATTCAGACGTCTTCAGGCCACTAGTGATGATTCTGAGATTATTCAGTTCATTGCTGCCAATGATCCTAATTATGCCGTCTGCAATTCCAAACTGGCCTATATCATGGCTACTGCCAAAAAAGCAGATAACATTGTCAAGTATTCCTTCACTAATCCCTTCACTCAGCAGGTTATCGAGCTGACTTTCGGTCCTTATTCAACCCTTGGCTATCTGCCGGTCTTGATTTCAAATAGTACAGTTGGCTACTTGGGTGATGTCTTAGACTTCAATAATTTGAATTCAAAGACTTTCCTTGAACTCATAAATCTTGATAACTAATCCGATTACTCTCTAGATTACCATTACCTCATAATCAATTTGCTGATCTTCAGCCTTGGTTATGAGGTTTTTTCTTGCGATATTTAATAAAGATTCCACAAAAAAACTTCCCCTGCTGGTTTAAGGAGTGTTAGGACAATCCAGCCGAAGAAGTTTATTCTTTTGTTTTTAAATCAAAGCTTATTTAGTTACTGGTCTTTTGGTAAGGTAAGCTAAACCACAGACTTCAGTTCCGACATGGCAGCAAATAATACCACTAGCCTCAATTGGGAAAAGAATCTTATTTCCGATATGCTTTTCCAAAGCATGCTGAACACGTTTGATACCATTAGGTGAGATAACATTTGGAATCATGATAGGATAGGATAAATCAATGTTGCCCTCATTAAGGTTAACCAATAATTCATCAACCATGGTATCAATTCCTTTATTGATTCCCTTATCTCTCTTTAACTTATAAACACCCATTTTACCTTCGGAATCAAGCTTGATGATTGGATGAAGATGAAGCTTGTTTCCTAAAAGGAAAGCCAAACCAGAGCAGCGTCCGCCTTTATAAAGCCATTCCATAGAGTCAATAACAAACTGCATCTGAATTCTGGTAACTCTTTCCTTATGGTTTTTTTCGATTTCTTCGAAATTTAATCCGTGTTCATATCACGGATAATTCCCATGGCTGCTAAAGCACAGCCAGAAGAAAGCGAAAGAGAATCAAGACAAGTGACTCTGCCATCAAACTGCTGAGCAGCTAGTCTAGCATTATTAAGACAGGAAGAAATAGCAGAAGAAATCGGCATATAGAAAATATGGTCGAATTTCTTTAAGTTCTCAGCAAAAACATCAGTAAGATCAGCAATATTCAGAGCACTGGTCTTAGGAATAATATTTGTTTCTTTGGCAATCTTGATAATCTCACTAGAAGTAATATCTTTTCTGTCGCGATAAGATCTTTCACCAAAGTTAATAATTAAATCAGTTACACCAATATTATGCTTTTCATAATAATCCTGTGGCAAATCACAGCTAGAGTCAACAATAAGTCGGTAATTATTCATAATATCCTCCATGACTTAGTATATTTTAGTTTATAATAGACAAGAAGTCAAAAACTATGGTTTTATTAAACAACTTTATTTACGAAGAAAAGCGGAGCAAATTTTTAATCTATCTTTATGAAGTCTCTTCTACTGAGGATTTGAAGACTGCGCTCAACCACATCAAAGAAGAAAATAAAAAGGCCAAGCATGTTTTACGTGTCGGCCGTTTTCAGAATAACTTTGAAGTTTACATCACGGAAGCCAGCGAAGATAAGGAACCAATCTCTTCGATGAAGAAAATCGCTCAGCTCATGGAAAAGAAAGATATCCGCGACAAAGCAGTCATAATTGTCAGATATTTTGGCGGAGTGATGTTCGGTGCCTCCTATTTAGATAAAGTTTATACAGATTTAGCCTTAAAAGCTTTAGGATTACGCTAATTTAAACTATAATAATAGAGTTAAATAAATATAGAGGATAACATTATGGAAAATACAAACGTTGATATCTCAAAAGCTCCAGGCCTTCCCAAGATTACACCAGCTCCAAATTCCAGAATCGGTGCAGCCGTTGCTGTATTATCAGGAAAAGGCGGTGTTGGAAAATCCTTCACCTCCGCCTACTTAGCTGTCAGACTTCAGAGAATGGGATATAAGGTCGGTGTTCTTGATGCCGATGTCACTGGACCATCTATTCCTTTTGCCTTTAATGTAAAAGGACCGGTTACTTCAACAAGCCAAGATTTCTTCTATCCTATTAAATCCAAAACAGGCATTGAGATTATGTCTTCCAACCTGCTTTTGAGTCATCCTGATGAACCTATTGTCTGGAGAGGACCAATGATTGGTACCTTATGCCAGCAGTTCTATACTGATGTTGTCTGGGATGTTGACTTCCTCATCATTGATATGGCTCCTGGAACTGCCGATGTTTCTTTGACAGTCTTCCAGAATGTTGCCCTTTCAAGTGCAGTCTTGGTCGCAACCCCTCAGAACCTTGTTTCCTTAATTGTTGAAAAATCAGCTAAGATGGCTGATATGCTTTCGGTGCCGATGCTTTCATTAGTTGAAAACATGGCTTATGTAAAGTGCCCTAAATGCTCTGAAAGAATCGATATTTACGGAAAGGCTGATCCAACCTTAGCCAGCAAGCATGGCATTCCGCATTTTGAGGAAATTCCTTTTGATAAGCAGATTGCTGAATATATGGATAAGGGCGAAATCGAAGATCTGGATGTTCCTTATCTTAAAGAAACCGCTGAAAGTATCGTTTTAGCTAGTAAAAATCAGCTTAAGAAATAAAAATGAACGAATCCGAACGAAAAGAACAATTCCTGACAGCTTTCAAAATCCTTGAGAAAGAACTTCTAACCATTGCTTCCCTGAAAGACGATTACGTTTCTTTTTCCAGAGCTTTGAATCATATTTACTATAACCGTCTGAACTCTGTCATTTCACTAAGAGATAACTATGAATTTCTCAAGACCGCCAGTGATGTCAGAAACCTCCTTTCTCATGAGGTTTCCACGGTAATTCCGACTGAAGATTTTCTTAACAGGTTTATTTCTATCGAATCATCTATTGTCGACCCAATCACCTGCTATGAAGCTTCAACTAAGAATGTTTCTTTCTGCTCGCTGAAGGATTCAGTCTATCAGGCTATGGCTTTGATGGATAATTTTTCTCTTTCCCATCTTCCAATCCTTGATGAAAACCACATAGTAAAAGGTGTCTTCTCCAGAAATGTTTTCTTTGATTATGTTATTCTGAATAAATCAGTCAGCATTAGCGATGATCTGAAAGTCTCCGATTTCTCAGAAGTCTGCCTGTTAGATGGTCATCTGAATGAAAGATTTGTTTTTGTCTCCCGAAATCTGTCAGTCAGAAAAGCTTTCGAACAATTAGTGAAAAACAAAGCCCACGAAAAGAATGTGGCTTTGCTTCTGGTTACCGAACATGGTCTGGCTAACGAAAAACTTCTAGGTGTTATCTCACTCACTGACTTAACCAAATTATCAACCGAACTATAAAAAAACAGCTGAGATTCATTTCTCAGCTGTTTTCAATTATTTCAGAAGCGAGTTACGGCAGCTTCCGGTTGCAAGGAATTCGTCCATATTCTTCAAGGAAACTTCAATCATATCGACTAAAGCTAAATCGGTTGCCGAACCAATATGAGGAGTAATTAATACCCGAGGATACAAATCAATTAAATCCTGATGCAATGGTGAATCCATGTGGTTTGAATCCTGAGCTTTGTTAAACAAAGTAGTTTCATTACTAATGACATCTAAAGCCAAACCTGAAAGATGATTGGCCTTGATAGCATCAACAGCCGCCTGAGTATCGAGAACTTCGCCACGGGCAACATTCACCAGAATGGAGTCCTTTTTCATCTTAGCTATCAATTCCGTATTAATGAAGTTATCATTTTCACCTTTTTTATAAGCCATATGGCAGATAATGATGTCAGAATCTTTAACAAAAGAATCTAAATCCTCAAAATCAAGAAGCTTTTTAGCATAATCAGACTGATAGACATCATATCCTATTACTTTGGCACCTAAGCCTTTGAAAAGGCTGGCGGTAGTGCAGCCAATTCTTCCGCAGCCCATAATACCAACAGTACAGCCACGGACTTCACGGGAAAACATCTGATTGGTAACCCGAAAATCACCGGAATGAGTAAGGCTAGTAGTATAAACAACATTACGGAGTAAAGCCATAGCCAAGGATAAAGCCAGTTCAGAAATGGCATTAGGGGAATAACCAGGAACAAAGGCAGTCTTAATACCGAAATCCTTACAGGCTTTCAGATCAATATGATTATAGCCAGCAGTCCTGGTGAGATAGTATTTCAGACCATTGTCAGCTAACATTTTCATATGATCATAGTCAACAGGGCAGTTTCCCCGGACCATAACCATAGAATAGCCTTTAGCAAGCTCCCAGCAGTCATTGTTGAGATATTCGCTTCGCAATACTAAATCATAGCCATATTGTTCACCTAACTTAGCAAAAAAAGGCTTTTCGTAATCACGTACCCCAAAACAGATAATTGAACCTTTCATATTCGTTTCCTTTCTAGGCCACATAGAAGAATCCAAAGGATTCAATCACAGTGAGCAAAAGCACCCAGATAACAATACCGAAAACCGCAACCAGAGTCGAGATGACTGAGATATTGCTGGCCATCTGCTTTTCCTTATCAAAATTAATGCAGTAGGCAACAGCAACCGTAGCTGGGGGAACCATCCACATCATCACACTAGACTGAACAGTAGCTAAGGAGACTAACTGCGGATATCCGCAGGCCTTAGCGATAAGTTCAATGACAACTAAGACTAAAAGGACTATGCAGGGAGCTAGGAAAACCTTCATAGCTGAATAAATCCAAGCCATCTTATCCTTGGCCGCTTCACCAATTGAGGCATTTCCTAAAGTACATCCAATAGCTAACCAAACCAAAGGCGATGAAAGGCTTCCTAAAGTCTTTGCAACCTGATATATCCAAGGAAGAGTGACATCAATTCTCCAGAAAGCCACTTTTTTAGCTTCTTCATAAGAAGCAGAGGTTTGGCTAAGCCAGTCAGTCCGGACAATATCGGTTCCAGGTATAGCTTGAAGGAACCAGAGAATCAAACCAGCAAAAGTAGCAATGATAATAGGATTAAGTAAGATTTTCTTAATGGTTACGCCCAGGGAAGTTTCTTTAGTGGAGCCAAGCTTGATTCCAGCAATAGAAATATAAGCATAGGAATAAAGGAAGACCCGATAAGCGACATTCAGCATGTTGGAGTTATTGTAAGCAAGATTATTGTTTCCCGGGAACACCGCCTGAATCAAAGGCTGGGCAAAGAAAGTGGTAGATCCAAACGCAAAAAGAATGCAAAGAACAGTCCGTTTAGTAGGATCTTTGACCCAGAGAAAAAGAACTTTGCTGACCATCATGAAGATGATATAGATAACAAATCCGAAAATGAAATTGAAAATTGCATCGATTCCGGCAGCCATCGTAAAATCAGACATGAATCCGGTGAAAGCCAGGCAGGGAAGAGCAACATTCATGACGACTTTGGTCAGTGTTGATCCTGTTCCCTTCGGGAAGATGTTCTTCCGAGTGAGAAAATAGCCAATAAAGATGATAATAATGGTTTTACAGATTGCGGTCCAGAGACTGGTACTTGACAATGCTGTAGAAAGATTGGAGCCGATATCACCGGTTCCGTCAGCCAGAAATGAAATATTCATATCTGTTGCCTCCTATTTCGCTATTATTATATATTCTTGTATACATCAGTCAAGAAAAAAGATAAAAAAATAAAAAGCCAGGATTTCTCCTGGCTAGGTTTAACCTAATTGCTGTCTGTTAGCAATCTTAAAGTAGAAATAGCGCATAACCTTGCCTTTTAAGCCAAAGGGAAGGAAATTGACAACTACAGGATAGGAACGATAACGTAACTTATAATAGAGTTTTTTATCCTTCTTCTTAATATGAGCCCAGAGTTCCTTGGTATCAGCGATTCGCTCTTTGGTATTCTCACCACAGGTAAAGAAAAGAGTGACCATCATCAGAACTGAAAGAGCGTGGAACATATATTTTTTCAGACCACGTTCCATCTTCTTAATCTTTTCATAGGAGAAGGCATCAGTCATGTTTTCCATAACGACAATCTGCTGCTTATATCTTTTGACAATATTAGTAACAGTGACAGACTGATCAGCTCTTCCAATAAAATAGATGTAAAGCTTCTGAGGAATATAGAACATTGTCTTCATATAAGGAAGCGGGTTATAGGCAAAAATGTTATCGACATAGAAGGTATGTTCCGGAAGATGGAGATTGCTTTCACGGAGAGCAGAGGTTTTATACATCAAAGCATGCATAAGGAAAACTTCTTCGGTAGTGAAATGATGGACTTCAGACCAGCCAAACATTTTTTCGACCGGGAACTGAGACTTGAAATCACGCTGGAATTCTTTATTTACGCTAGGCTTGTAATAAAGGAAATCAGTGATATAGAGATCAGGCATGGTATTGGCTTCCAGATGCTTCTTGATCTGAGAAATAACGTGCTTATAGCCATCATCATCCAGCCAGTCATCAGAATCAACAACCTTATAATAAAGACCGGTAGCCAGTTCCAAACCCTTATTGACACCACTTCCGTGGCCACCATTGGGCTTATGAACAGCTTTGATGATTGTCGGATATTTATCCTGATATTCATCGGCAATCTTGGCGGTATCATCTTTTGATCCGTCATCAATAATTAAGATTTCGACATCATCTCCTCCCTGGAGCAGACAGTCGATACAATGTTTCATATAGTCCTGAGAATTAAAGCAAGGTACACAAAAAGAAATAAGTTTCATTGAATTTTATCCTCTAAATAAACTCTATATATATATTAACCCAAAAGGGAATTTTTTTCCACCCTATTATCACAATAAAAGTCTGGATTTCGCCTACTAAGTAGTGATTTCCAGACTTGAATGAATATTATTAGGCTCTTAAGACAGCATCGGCAGCTAAGATTTCTTTCTTAGCTTCTTCTCTGGAAGTATCAGCAGCACCAGCAGGGAAGATGATAAGGAAGATGAAGAAGAAGATAACCATAGAGATACCACCGGTAAGAATAGTCTTGAACAAACCAGCAAGAGTAGCTAAGCCTTCGGCACCAACCAGATACCAGCCCCAGCTAGTGAATAAGCAGTTAAGGAATCCCCAGATAGCATTAGTAGCAAAGGAGATGAGGAGCCATCCGATGAAATACCACATAATCTGAACAGCAACATTACCATGAGATCTGTAAGTGATGTTTCTCTGTAACGGGAAGTTGATGCACTGAGCAGTGAAGACAGCAATTTCAAAGGCTAAGAAATAACCTAAGCCATTGGTATCA
>JBAXZU010000071.1:0-9139 GCA_041670225.1 Bacilli bacterium
CAAAGGAACATCATGAGCAATGCAGGCCTCAATCAGGTCTTTGCTGACCCTCTTACAGTCACCATCAAAATTGGTGATGCCAGCCATAAAATAGTCAGGATGGGCAAAAATAGAATAAAGTCCAGTCGATATGGCCTTTAAGGCTAAATCACGGTAAAGATAAAGCTGAGAAGCATTAGTGATATTTGAAAAATGGCAATATATATTCTTATCCTTATCGATAGCACTATGATTGCCTAAAATCATGTAATCAAGAATCCCGTTGTCAATCATTTCCTTAAAAAAAGGAAAATAATCAGGATAGGCTTCCGCCTCGAATCCTAAATAGATTGTCATTCGGTCTTCATATTTCTTTTTCAGAGAATTGATGGAATCACAGTAATCTTCAAAAAGAGTGTAATCGCCTCTTTTATAAGGTTCAGTAAAACCCGGAAGCATGGCATGGTCGGAAAAGCCTAAGTACCTGATTCCGTGACCTAAAGCCTCGAGAACATATTCCTCATCTTCTCCCACAGCATGGCCGCATCTTTTAGTATGCGTATGATAATTTGCTTTAAACATACTATTATTTTAATAGTTTAATTGTAAATAGCAAATATCAGCACCTAAATTTTACTTTATTTCTCTCACTTTATAGCCAGAAGACTCCACCGACTCTCTGATTGCTTCATCACTCAGAACTGAATCAGAAGTAATGACAGCCTTCTTTTCTTCAAGAGAAACCTCAGCCTTTGTGACTGATTCCAGTTTCTCAAGAGCGCTCTTAACATGTTTGACACACATCTGACACATCATTCCTTCAATAAAGACAGTCTTAAGCATTTTCTTATCCTCCTTTTGGATATTTTCATTATCGGATTTTTCAGCGGTGATGATTTCACCCAAACTGATTGGTTTCTTCTTCGAGATTATCGGTTTATAGATATTCAGAAGATTAAGTCTTAAAGCATTGAGAACAACACAAAGACTAGAAAGGGACATACTGGCAGCTGACATCCAAGGCTTAAGCTTAGCCAATCCAACAGCAGAGAAGACACCGGCAGCAATCGGAATCATAATTAGATTATAGAAGAAAGCCCAAAAGAGGTTTTCTTTGATATTTTTCATAGTCTTCCTCGAAAGCCTGATTGCTGAGGCAACATCCAGAAGACTGTTCTTCATCAGAACGACATCCCCGCTTTCAATAGCAATATCAGTTCCAGAACCAATGGCCATACCGATATCACTAGCCGTGAGAGCCGGAGCATCATTGATGCCATCCCCTACCATCAAAACTTTTCCTTTCTTCTTCAATTCCTGAATAATCTCCAGTTTCCCCTGGGGAAGGACAGAACCATAAACAACATCAATTCCGACAGAGGAGGCAATTGCCTTAGCCGTCACTTGATTATCACCAGTCAGCATAATCGGAACCAAACCTAATTCCTTGATTTGTTTGATTGCTTCAATACTATCTTCCTTCAGACTATCAGCAACAGCAATCATTCCAATCAGAGATCCATCAAACAAAAAGAAAAGAGGAGTCTTGCCTTTCAAGGAAAAATCATTTGCCTTTTGAATCAAATCCTGATCAATTGAAATATAGTTACGGATAAAAGCTAAGTTTCCGGCCAAACCTTCCTTACCATCGATTTTTCCTTGTACGCCATGGCCAATCACTGCCTTAAAATCAAGACATTGCTTTAAGTCTAGTTCTTCTTCCTGGGCTTTCTTAGCTATTGCTTTAGCGTAAGGATGCTCAGAATCATGTTCTAAAGAGGCCGCAATTCTTAAAAATTCAGTCTTATCGGTATTTCCTAATGGAATAATATCCGTGACTTCCGGCCGGCCTTTAGTCAGAGTTCCTGTTTTATCAAAAACGGCAAAGTCAGCTTTGCCAGTCTCTTCCATGACACTGGCAGTCTTAAATAAAATTCCGTTTCTGGCACCTAAGCCATTAGCAACCATAATAGCAACCGGAGTTGCCAGTCCTAAAGCACAGGGACAGGAAATAACCAGAACTGAGATAGCTCTTTCTAAGGCGTAACTTAATAATGTCTCATTCTGAGAAACTGAACCAGAAGAAACGAAATCTGAACCAAAAATCATCCAACAGATGAAAACCGTCAGAGATACGGAAATAACCACAGGAACAAAGACACCGGCAACCTTATCAGCAATCCTGCTGATTTTGGTTTTAGTCGAGGAGGCAGTCTCTACCAAGTGGGCGATTCTTCTGATAGAAGTATCATTGCCAACCCGAATAGCCAGACAGGTTAAAGCTCCGTTCTGATTGATTGTCCCAGAAGAGACCAGACTGTCTTTAGACTTATCAACAGGCAAGGATTCACCAGTCAATGCTGATTCATCAATAGAACTTTCACCAGAAATAACTTTGCCATCCACCGGGAATCTTTCACCAGGCCTGACAATAAAGACGTCATCCATCTTCACTTCATCAACATCAATGGCTATTTCCTTTTCATTCCTAATTACATTAGCTTTTTTAGGAGTTAATTCCAATAACATCTTAATGGAATCAGTTGTCTTTCCTTTTGAATAGTATTCGAGAGTCTTTCCTACTGAAATCAGGGTAGGAACCATAGCAGAGGTCTCAAAAGAAAGATTCATGCTAGCCTTAACTATCTCATTGAAACTATTTTGGTCAGCAGAAGGCATTACATAAGCAGCCATCAGAATCAGAATTCCAACTGAATAAATAAAAGAGACTAAAGAACCAAGACTAACCAGAGTATCCATATTGGGTTCTCTATTGATTAGAGCCTTGATTCCAGAAACATAATAATGACGGTTAATCAACATCACCGAAAGCGAGAGAATCAATTCAATCATACCCAAAACTAAGGGCATAGATGATAAGGAACCAATATTCCATCCCATCATATATCCCATTGAAAGATAGAATAACGGAATCACCATTATCAGTGAGAAAATCAGCTCAGTCACCATTTTCTTCAGAGAATCATCTTTAGCCGAAGTTTGACGATGACCGGTTTGAGAATTTCGGGCGGTGGCCTGATATCCGGCCTTACTGACAGCCTGACAGATTTTTTCTTCGTCAGCTGGTGAGTCAAAATCCACACTCATGGAATTTGTCAGTAAAGAAACATTGACGTTTCTTACTCCGTTAACTTTGCTGACTGCTTTTTCCACATGACTGACACAGGAAGAACAGGTCATTCCCTTCACATCAAAATCAAGATTATCTTTCATTTTATTTGATTTTCCTGATCAAAGACATCGTTTCGTCAATTATCCCGTCTTTTCCGGAAACGATATCTTCCCGGACACAAGTATCCAAATGATTCTGAAGAATCTGATAACCGATTTCCTGAAGTGCTCTTTCACAGGCAGAAATCTGAATCAGGATATCCGCACAATAACGGTTATCATCTAACATCTTAGCCACACCGGAAAGCTGTCCGATAAGCCTATTCAGACGGTTCTTCAGATTACGGATATCTTCTTCAGTTCGGGGAGTATTCTTTTTCTCATGGCAGAACTGACAATCGTTTTCTTTTTCCATCAAAGCCTCCATATACCCATAGGGGGTATATTAAGACTATACGTTAAAACCTTTCATCAGTCAACCGATATGCTTTCTATTCAGCTAAATATTTCTTCAATTCTTCAAGCCTGGCTTTACAGTCGTTATAGCCCTGCCAATAAAGATCCCCTAGCTTATCCATATCGCCCTCAAGACGGGAAATATCAACTGGAACCGAAGGAGAAATAACAAACACTTTCTTTTGTTTGCCTAGTTCACTCACTTCCTGACACTGGCGGTTATAGTCTTCATTGGATTTGGAAAGAGCCTCTAAGAACTGAGGATATTTACCATATCTAAGTTTATAGATAGCTTTATCCATATCCGTAGTTGCCGGTTTCCTGAACTCCTCTTCCCTAGTTCGGACTACCACAATCTTTTTGTAGCCTTGATCAAGAGCCCACTGATAAGGAATCTTACAGGAACAGCCACCATCAAGATAGTAAGCTTTATCAATGTGGACCATTGAAGAAAAGAAAGGCATTGAAGAAGAAGCCTGAAGAATCTTATAGAATCTCCACAAAGCATACTGATGGAGCTCTTTATATTCGGTCTGTCCGTTTTTGACATTAGTGATAACCGCATAGAATTTGCGGTTAGTGAAAAATAGTTTCTTTTCATCTAACGGCTGAGTCATTGCTGCTTTTCCGTTTAATATGTAGTCAAATCCAATCACTCCTCCATCTTTAACAATGGCTTTAGGTCCGATATACTGAGGATCATGACGAAAGCGAAGATTAAGATATCCCGCTCTTCCTATCTGTCCGGAAACATAATTAATACCGTTAAGAGAACCGGCAGAAACACCGATAGTTGTTTCAAAGTTGAGATTATTCAGCATAAGACAATCAAGAACGCCGGAGGTATAGACACCCCTAAAGGCACCTCCTTCCAAGACCAGACAGCCAGGAGTCACATCATCGCTAGCCTTTCCTTTAGGAAGATTTCCTAAACCAGAATAGACTTTATCTTTTGCCATATTTTTTCCTCCAACATGAAAATAGTGTATACCCGGAATTTTCAAAAATAAAGCTATTTAAAAATCTTCACTTTAGCGGACAGTCTTCCTCTTTTGGTAGCCCTAGCCTCTGAAAGATAGATGAATTTTCCACTGCCTCTCACTGAAACTCTCTGATTAGGTTTTATCCGATACGAATTATTCATAATGACTAACCCATCGACAAAAACACTCTGAGAACCGATTAATTCCTGACTGCTTCTTCTGGAAAGATTGAATACTTCACCAATAATGCTATCAATTCTTTCAGAAGCAATGAAAATTGTTTTCTCAATGAATTCCTGTTTGAATGGACATTCGTCAACTTGGATTATTTTACATTCCATAGTTGTATGCTTAACTTTTGTTATCAAAGAAGCAACATCCTGAGCAATTGAGGAAAGAAGATAAACATATCCCTGAAGAGAATCAGTCAGAATATCACCGAAGTATTTTCTCTCATATCCAGTGTTCATCAAAGCACCTAAAAAATCCCGGTGGGTAAGTTTGTCAGCGAATTTTGGGTTCTTAGGAAAAATATGAAGACAGGAAATCATTGGATGTTCTTTCTCCTGCAGAAAGAATTCTTCCTCGGTCAGATATTCCGGAAGAAAGAAAACCGCTTTTCTATCCGATGCTTCATATCCGCCATAAAGAAGAAAATGGGATCCGTTTAAGATATGAGGATTATGATAAGTATCATTTTCTTTCTGATAGGCATAGAAAATATTCTGTTCCGAAAGAGAAAGAAACTCGCTATTGCAAAGATGAGCCTGACTGATGCTCCGAAAAGATAATTCCTTGAACCTAGCTTTCAATAACTCGATTTCTTCCATTTCGTGTTTCCTATTCTTTTTCGATACTATACTAAAGGATTGATACCAAAATGTTAACAAAAAACTTCTTGAAAAGGAGATTATTAACTATTGAAATTCTTAGCAAGTCATTTTCTACCTAATTATCGTTAAATCACAAATGAACTATTAAGAATGAATTATTCAATAAGAATGATTCAAAACCATAATTTTTCAGCATTAAAAAAAATCCGCATACCCTATCAAAAAATAGGTTTTGCGGACTTATTTAATTATTCAAATTCAATAGTTGACGGAGGCTTACTGGTGAAATCATAAAGAACACGATTCACACCTTTAACCTCATTGACTATTCTATCAGAAATACGGGAAATGACATCGTAAGGAAGATTAAATGCTTTAGCAGTCATGAAGTCATCAGTCTGAACAGCTCTCAGGACAATGGCGTAATCATAAGTTCTGGCATCACCCATAACACCAACACTTCTCATATTAGTCAAAGCGGCAAAATACTGAGATATTTTCTTATCTAAGCCAGCTTTAGCTATCTCTTCACGGTAGATATAGTCAGCATCCTGAACAATTCTGATTTTTTCAGGAGTGATTTCACCGATGATACGGATTCCTAATCCCGGGCCGGGGAAAGGCTGGCGGAAGACTAAGGCTTCAGGAAGTCCTAATAAAAGTCCGACTTCTCTGACTTCATCCTTAAATAGATCCTGAAGAGGTTCAACCAAGCCCTTGAACTTCATATGTTTAGGAAGTCCGCCGACATTGTGATGTGATTTGATTTTAGCTGAGATACCTAAACCTGATTCAATTCTATCAGGATAGATTGTTCCCTGAGCTAAGAATTCAGCATCAGTAAGCTTATCCTGCTCCGACTGGAAAACATCAAGGAAAGTTGCACCGATAGTTTTTCTCTTAGCTTCTGGTTCACTGATTCCATCAAGTTTCTCATAGAAAAGTTTGGAAGCATCAACATGAATGAAATTAAGATCAAAGTTTCCTTTAGGTCCGAAGACATCCTCAACTTCCTGAGCCTCATTCTTTCTCATCAAGCCGTGGTCAACAAAGACGCAATAAAGATTCTTTCCGATAGCTTTGGAAATAAGAGCAGCAGTGACTGAAGAATCAACACCGCCTGATAATCCTAAGATTACCTTTTTGTCACCAACCTGTTCCTTGATTTTCCTAACCTGGTCTTCAATGAAAGTTTCACTCTTCCATTGGCCTTGGCAGTGGCAAATTTCTAAAACAAAGTTTTCAAGCATCTTCTGTCCTTCAACAGAATGTTCAACTTCAGGATGATACTGGGTAGCAAAGACTGTGCCATCAGTATTTTCGAAAGAAGCATTCTCACAGGTATCACTTGAGGAAGTATTGACAAAGTTCTCCGGTAAAGCAGTGACTTTATCGGTATGTGACATAAAGACGGTTGTCTTCTGAGAAACATGTTCAAACAAGGATGAATCACGATTCAGGATGATTTCAGTATTTCCATACTCACTCTTAGTGCAGGGAGAGACAGTTCCGCCTAAAGTATAGGCAATAAGCTGAGCACCATAGCAGATTCCAAGAATCGGTTTGCCCAATTCGAAGATTTCCTTGCTGATGTGGGGAGACTCATTTAAATAAACAGAATTAGGTCCACCCGTGAAGATGATTCCCTTAATAAGCGGATCTCTTAATTTTTCAATAGGTGTTGTAAATGGAAGAACTTCGGAATAAATATGACATTGTCTTACACGTCTAGCAATTAACTGATTGTACTGACCGCCAAAATCAAGCACGACAATTCTTTCTGAATCCATGTTGTTAACCTCTAGTAAAATTATACATTAAATAAGGTTCTTTTCCTAGATTCAGAGCCTTGATAAAGCAAAAAGAAATTAATTGAGTGAATCAGTGATTAAAAAAATGGGCTTTTCGTTTTTTTCTTATGCTATAATGAAAATATGAATAAGAATGAAATAACAAAAAGTCTTCACTCACAGAATGATCCAGCAAAAGTACAGTTTTATATCAACGGAAATCCAGTAACTAACCGTTTCGATGTTCTGGCAAAGTCTGAGAATGAAATTGACACCAATTCCAAAATCAGTTACTACCTTTATTCCCTCATCTCAAGAGCCATAATCTATAAAGCTCAGGGAAAAGAAAAAGCCAAAGAAGGTGAAAACTATTTATTGGCGTATTTTAAGAAAATTGAAACCAAAACACCGGAAGAATTTAAAAACAACATCAAGGCTGAAGTCATCAAAGCCCAAATGGTGTTAGCAGATTTCCTTTACGGAATCAAGAAAGTTGAGTTAGCTCACATCATTGCTTCCTTTGCTCCTATTGTCATCATGGATGTTGCTTTGCAAGTCAATCCCATTGCTGACAGAAAAACCTTTCTCAGCTTTGACAAGAACCGTCAGACCATTTTCAATCTCACTCTCTTCTATATCAGAAGCCTCTTCCATTCCTTCCTGACTCTGGAAAGCACCGATCCGATGCTGATTAAAACCGATGTTGATAATCCAACCAATGGTTTGTTCACCTACGGTACCAGTTTAGTCATACCTACCGGAAGAAATGCTTTCACTTTAGATGGATATAAGAATGTCATTGAAGCCGGACTTGAAAGAATTTCGAGTAACTTCTCCATCTCTGACACCATGAACATCATTGTTATCTACTTAGTCAAAGACTTACTTGCGGAAATGAAATTATAAAAAAAGACTTACGCTTTCTAGGCAATTGCCAGGGCGTAAGTCTTTTTATTTATTTATTTTTTTCTTCTTCAATCTGCTTTTCCAGGTTTTCACGTCCCAGAGAAAGCATCAGCTTAATACGGTTTTCCTGATTTACTTTAGGAGCACCGGCATCATAATCGACAGCAACAATATTTGCGTTTGGACAGACCTCACGGATTCTTCTGATCATTCCTTTACCGGAAATATGGTTAGGAAGACAGCCAAAGGGCTGAGTACAGACAATGTTCTCATATCCGGAGTGAGCTAATTCCAACATTTCTCCGGTGAGAAGCCAACCTTCTCCCATCTTATTTCCGTAACCATTGATATCCTTATCCAATTCCTTAACCTTTTCATAAGGAAGAGGAACCTCGAATCCTTTATTACGGCCAATAGCATCATTGAAAGCCTTCTGAATTTTAGCAGCATAATCATAAAGCATCTCGCAGACTCTCTTCTTCAGGAAATGTCCGCCATAGAGTTTGCAATCCTCAATACGGTTATCAATCTTGAAGAGAATGAAATTCATCATGCCGGGAAGATTGACTTCGCAATCCTGATCACGAAGGAATCCTTCCAAATCATTATTGCCTAAAGAAGCATATTTGACATAGATTTCACCAACGATTCCAACCTTAACACGCTTAATGCCATCTTTCTTGATGGTAGCAAAATCATCACTGATTTTGTTAAGATTTTCAGCCAAAAGACGGTAGTTGTATCCGGTATTGGCTAACAGCTGAGAGCAAAGTTCATTCTGCCATTTCTCAACCATTTTCATTGTCTCACCCTTAGTGACTTCGTAAGGTTCGACCTGATTCTTGAGAACCATAAGCATATCACCATAAATAACTGCAGCCAACAGCTTTCTGATCATTGGCAGAGTGACGGTAAGTCCAGGATTAGGTTCCAAGCCAGATAGATTAAGACTGACAGCCGGAACATTAGGAAGACCGGCTCTCTTAAGTCCTTTTCTTAATAAGGAAATATAATTTGAGGCACGGCATCCGCCACCGGTCTGGGTGATAAGAACGGCTGA
>JBAXZU010000072.1:0-9077 GCA_041670225.1 Bacilli bacterium
CCGAAGAAGCCGAAGAAATACTTTTTGTTCTGTATTCATTAGCCTACGGTTTTGAAAATGTCGTTGATAAACCCACTGTTTATATTTTGGATGAAGAAGATGACCTTCTCCGCTTCAACCTGATGCAGGAACTTTCACTTCTGATTAAAGAAAACCAAGACACGTCTTTTAAAAATATCAGAAGCACCCGTCTCCTATTTATTTTTGCCTCTTTGCTGTTAGAAAACGATGGCCAAAACTATTCCCCATTACAAGGAAAAGAAATTTTAGAGAAACTCTGTTCAGTCAAATCTAACCCAATGTATATCCAATCGCTTTTAAACATCTATCAATCCGAATCGATTGAATACATGAAAGATATAGCAATAGACAAAAAAGATTTCATAACTAAGAAAAACATTCTGCTCACATCTATTTCACCATCCGAAATTTCTTATGCCCCACTGATCATGGCTTTGTTAGAAGAAAATCTTGGAAATAAGCAAGAACTTCTTCAAAAATTAGAAAGAACCGATTGTTCCCAGTCCTCCTTGTTCTTAGCCAATCAAAGTCCCAAAGGAAGTTCAGAAAGAAAATCCTATCTTCTGAAAGCTTTACAGAAATCCGAGCAAAGATCTTTAAAAGGGCTGATGGAAGAAGTGATGGTAGCTACAGATTACTCTCCTTTTTCTTCTGAAGCTTTCGAAGATGAAAATATCATTCCGGAATTAAGTGAGCGCCAAAAACTCATGAAAAAGCTTCTCAGTTACCCACATTCCCGCTATTTCACAATGAGAGACCAGGAATTAATCGGAAACCAGTATGCCCTTGACTGTCTGGAAGTTTTATTTAAAAAAGACTTTTTCTATTCCAAACTTAATAGTCGAATTCTTCTGATTAATTATAATCCTGAAGAATTACGGGAAAGATATCCTGACTTGGTCAGATATTTTGAATCTCAAAGCGATAGAATTATTCTTCCGGAAGAATACAGTGTTAAAGGCAGAAGCCTTAATCCCTTTGCTTTCGACAATAATGATAACTCTTGGCTTAATTCCATCAGCGAACATGCTAATGTCTGTGTTCTTTTCATTAATGATGATTTCTTAGACCATTCATTAGGTGGAAGAGGGCATCTTGTCATGAGTAACAGACAGATTTTAGAATCACACTATATCCTACCAATAAAAAATCTGAATATCTCAGTTTTAGTATCATCTAAAGCAAGTACAACCTACGATAATTTACTTTCATTTAGTAATATTTGTAAAGGAAACTACTTACCTACCAAAATGGAAGATTTTTCTTTCTCAGCCTTTGATTCGACAATAAAAATGGGAAGCTTTGATAAGGCAATAACCTTCTTTGAAAAAAGACAGGTTTATTCCTTAGAGAAAATATTGAGTAACGGAATAATCAATCGCTTTAAGAATGATTATCCGGATTCACTCTTAGCCCAAAGTCTAACCTTGAAGGATATTTATGTCTACCAAGGAAATAAGGAAAAGCTAGCCAATTTCCTCAACCCTCATGCTAATAAACTAGCGGTCTGTGATACCCAGATTATCGGAGCCGGCGGAAGAGGAAAGACCAGTCTGATTGCCAGTATTGTTTCACAATATTACGATGATTTTGAATTTGAAATGGATAAGCGGGAAGAAAAAGTCCCATTCTTCTACTTTAACAAGCAAATCATCGAAAATATCAACTTTGATCAGATTTCCAATTTTTCCGAAATCTTGCTTCAAAGAATCAAATCATATTACGTAGAAGAAGAAATATCCTTTGATGTAATTGACTATCTTCTTCTGAATTATCCCTCAATCTATGTTTTTGTTGATGGCTATGATGAGATTGATGAAAGAGTTCTTAACCGCTTCTTCATTCTTTTTGCAACCCTGAAACACCAGTATTTCAATCTCCGTCTGTCCATCACTACCAGAAATGATTTAAGAGAAGAATTCAGAGAAAGGTATGGCATCATTCTTGAAAATGAAGTTGCTGAAATTGCCGAGTCCGAAAAGGAAAAAGAAGAAAGAATCAAGGAATTATTCAGCAAAATACTCACAGTTGATTATAGTATTAAGCTCAATTATTCCGAACCAATAAATTTGGAAAGTCCAAGTAGTTTTACTCCTTTCTTAAAAGTCCTTCGAAATATCGACTCTTCCTTAACCGATAACATGCTTTTCCTTTCAAATGTTGTCTACGATTACATAGTCAACAAGATTCAGCCTAATAATACGATGGAAGTTTTCCATTATATTTACCACTTTGTCTTTGAGCAGAATGAAATCAGGAAAATCTTTCAGAACAGCCAGACAGTTTACGGAATGAATACCGAATTATTCCAAAAACTCTTAGCCCAAATCGGCTATTCCTTAGCCAACAACCAAAAGGATATCAAAAAAATAGTTAAAGAATTCGCAGAAACTTGTCATCTGGAATATTATTCAGATGATATCTATTCCCTTCTTTCCTATCGTAAGATCATCCATAAAGATGAACTCACTTATGTAGGTTTAGAAAAGTATTTAGCCTTCAGACATCTTTTTTCTTCCGAGGTTTTAGATATTTCATTTGATCTTGAACGTCAGGAAAAGCCTAGTCCAATAAGCTATGCTTACCTAAAAACCGTGAGTTTCCTTTACAAAGACCAGCATCTTTTCATCAACATTTCGGATGACTACGGAAAAGCAATTGAGAAAAATTCGGAATTAATTAATGACTTAAAAAATTATCTATCCGTACTTAAACCATCAGAAGCCGTTCTTGGCAAATTGAATTTATCTTACGAGGATTTTTTCCATATTATTGAGAACAATGAATATTCTTTAACTTTCATTGAAACGTATGAAGATGGTATTGAGTTAATTATTAAATCATTAGCATATTTACGTCAAGATTTTAAGATTTGGAAAAACAGAAATAAATCAACCTTCTTCAAATCCAAGAATCTCTCTGCTTCAATGATTCAGAAAGATCTTCAATTAAATGAAAAACTACAGAAACTCTTCCTTTCTCTCTTAGAGACCGACAACGAATATGAAAACGAATTAGGTAAAAATGAAATAATGGATTGTTTCTCCATTATTTCTAAAGAGGTATGATTATGAAAATTAAATCAGAAAATATTCTTTCTTTTTTCTATTATCGGAATAGACAAACAATCACCTCGATCATCGGTACTTTCGGAACTGGTTTTTTCATTGGAAAGCTTTGCGATTTTATCAAAGACAAGAACTTTCTGATGATGGGAGTCACTATTGCCTGTGTAATTATCAGCATAGTCTATGTCATCATTAATCTCAGTCTTGGAAAAAGGCAGGAGAAATACCTAGGAAACATATCTAACCGGAAAGATTTCACTCAGAAGGATATTTTCAAATGCCTGATTAAGGATGACAAAAAATATTACGTTTTTTTAATTACATCAATGATTCTTTCACTGCTAATACTCTTTGGAGCAATTGTTTATTTTCTTTGGATCTTCGGTATCCGTTTCTGGTACTAGAAACAGTAAAAGAAATCACCAATTTCCGTGAGACAATTTCATCCATCAGCAAGTGTATTATAGTACATGACTGTTATTAGACAATATCATGTTTTATAACAGTTTTTTAAGTATTTATCTACAAATTTAACAATTTTGTCGAAAATTTAAGAGACAAAAAATCAGGTTTATTCTTCATAAATTTATTTCCACTTTTTTAACCCAAGATTAAGCGAAACTTAAATAATCTTTTTAAAGCATGATTTGGTAGCGCTTAACACCTTTTGCCAACATATATATATTGATAAATTGAATTGAAAAAAAGGCATTTTCACCTTAAAATATTCCGGTCGATATTTAGCGTGGACCATCTACGCATTGCTTAGAATTTTACAAAAATTCAGAAAGGTTTAACATGATAATCAAAAACAGAAAAAAATTATTATCAATTGCTTTAGCTCTTCCATTATTGCTCTCCGGTTGTTCAGGTAATTCTACCAGCACTTCAGTCAGCAATGAAGATAGCACTTCTGCTTCAGTCAGTGATTCAGCCAGTACCTCCGGTGAATCAGTCAGCACTTCTACTGAAGAATCCACCAGTACTTCCACTGAAGAGAGCACTTCTACTGAGGAACAGAAGGATCAGCTTAAGAATCTTCTTACAGAATTTGCTTCCAGTACCCAATACAGCATGTATGTTAATACCACTCTGGTTGGCACTTATCTCTATAATGTCAAAATCAATCAAGTCTATCATGATAATTATCTGATGATTCAGCAAAGCGGTGTTTCCAGCAAATACGGATATGCCAATACTGAGGATGGAATCTTCAAGCTCAGTTATGCAGACAGCAAACTTACAGCCGGACATTATCTGACTAAGGAAACCAACAATATCTGGGATTGTTCTGAAATCAATACTTTGAAGAATCTAGACTATAATTCTCTCACTTATAGCGAAGACGGAAAAAGTGCCGTCTTCACTTCTAATCAAACCGCCAATTATACTGAGATTCTTAAAGCTGGATATTTAGAAGGAAATTCTTCCTAAATCAGCTTTGAGCTTCTGTCCCTGCACATCTTCTCCGATACCAGTCAGAAAAGTCACCTGATCCTGAAGTCGAGCAATATTTGAGTAATGATGGCGGTCCGAAAGCTGTTGATAGCAAATTAGCTTCGGTAAGCTCCTACCTCACTAGCTTCAACTATACCTGGAAGCAGGAACCCCAGACCTTAAACGGAAAATCCTTTGATACTGGAAATTACTGCTACAATCCCAATTATTTCTATGCTGACTACTCTGATGCTTATCTCAAGGCCATCAAAGGCTCTTACAGCGAAGACATCATCTTCCGTTCCGGATTCATCAAAATTGGAGCAAATGATTCAGGAATTGCTCAGGGAGTCTATTCCTTCACCCCGAAGGTTGATGAACAGGGAAATGAGTATATTGATACTTCCTGCTTAAAGCCAGCTGCTAACGTCAGCTTAAAATGGTCGTTCTATACCTTCTCTGAAGCTTCACTTGATTTCTTCGATGAACTTTCTTCTACAGAATTCATTTGTAAGGACAGCACCATGTTTGGTGAAATAGCAGAAAGCTTCTTCGGAAATCCAGAAGAAATCACTACCTATTCCCTTGATTCAGTCTACTTATCAGTAGGAAGCGACAGTCTTGGCAAAATCAATAATTTCAAGTTTGGCTTAAGTTCGGGAACACAGGTCATCGAACAGACTAACGGCTTCACCAATCTTGGGATGACTAAGGTCCAATTCCTGGAAGACTTCTTAGCTTCCCTGGATTAACCATAAAGGAGAAAAAAATGAAAAAACTATTATTAGTCCTATCCTTAGCATCACTTATGACACTTTCTGGCTGCAACAGTGCAGTCAGCACTTCTACCTCAACTTCCGGAGACAGCACCAGCATTTCCGTTTCTACCGAAGAAAGCACTTCTACCTCAACTTCTGATTCTACTTCTGTTCCTACTAAGGAAACTGTCACTGTCACCTTTATGAATGATGAAGGCACTGAAGTTCTCGATGTTCAGGAAATCAAAATCCATGGTATTCCTACCTACAACGGCTCTCTTCCTTTCCGTGCCAGTGAAAACGAAGGCTTCTACTGGGCTTTCACCGGCTGGTCAAAGAATCTCAAGACCTTTGATTTCACCGAAGATACCACTGTCTATCCTGATTTCGAAATCCATACCGAATTAACTGACGGAGTCATGTACGAACTCAATGAAGATGGCATTTCCTACACTCTTTCTTCCTATTATGGTGATGTCGCTGACTTAGAATTGCCTTGGTATTATAAAAATAAGCCTGTAACCACCATCGGTATCTCCGCTTTCTCTAGTCTTACTACCCTTACTTCCGTCACTGTTCCTGTCACCTACACCTCAATTGCTTATGGTGCCTTCAACGAATGCACAGCCTTAGAGCTCTTCGATTGCTATGACAGCAAGATCGTCACTGTTGCTGGCTATGCTTTCTTAAACTGCACTGCCTTAATCGAAGCTAATTTTCCAAAGACCTTAAAGACTCTGGGCGAATATGCTTTCTCAGGCTGCATCTCAGTCACCACTATTGAACTTCCTAAGACCACTGAAGAAATCGGTGCTTATTGCTTTGCTAATTTCTATGAATTGGTTGATTTCACTCTTCCAACTTCACTTACCAAGCTTGAAGAAGGAACTTTCTACGAATGCCGTAGAATCAAAACCCTGGAAGTCACGGAGGATGTCAAATCCATCGGCGACAAATGTTTCTATAACAACAGATCCTTAACCAAAGTCAATATTCCGCTTCAGGTCACTGCTATCGGTGTTTCCGTTTTCCATGGCTGCATCACTCTGCCTTCCATCAATATTCCTTATGGACTGACTTCCATCGGAACTTATGCCTTCTTCAACTGCTATGCCTTAGGTGCTGTTGATTTACTTAATTCTGCTGATACTTTAACTTCAATCGGCAGCGGAGCTTTCTCCAACTGCTCAGCTCTTTCCAGAATCATTGTTCCTAGCAAAGTCACTAACATCCCCAGCTATTTTGTCAATGCCTGTGACAACCTCAGCTATGTCGAAATGCGTGGAAAGGTAACTTCTATCGGTCAGTCAGCTTTTGATAACTGCCCTAGCCTGAAGTCACTCACCATTCCTGAAACCGTCACCACTATCGGTGAATATGCTTTCCGTGCTTCCGGTATCACCACTTTCACTTTCGGAAATAGTGTTTCCAGCATGGGTGATTCCGCTTTTGCTGATAATACTTCCGTCACTAATGTCCGTCTTCCTAATGGTTTAGCCGCCATTTTGGATTATTCTTTCTACAATTGCACAAGTTTGGTTTCAGTAACTATCCCCACCTCAGTCAAAACCATTAATCAGTTTGCTTTTGCCGGAACCAGTCTGACCGAACTTAATCTCAATAAGGTTGAAAGACTCAATTCCTGGTCTTTAAGAGAAATGGCTAAACTTACCAGTGATGGTGTCACTCTTCCTAGTACTCTTACTTTCATTGGTACCAGAACCTTCTTCAAGGATCTCTTACTTGCAAATTCAACCATCTCCTATTTAGGAACTATGGCTCAGTTCAATTCCATTGAAAAAGAAGAAGATTGGGCAAATATCAATGTTTCTGAGTCAACTAAGTCTTATATCAGTGCTGTCGAATGTTCAGATGGAACAATCACTCTTTAAATTGAAAGGAAAAAACAAATTATGAAAAAGAAAAACTTATTAGTCTTATCAACTGCTCTTCTCCTCTCTCTTAGCGGCTGTGGAACAGCTACTTCCGCTTCTACTTCAACCTCAACCTCTACCAGCACCTCCGTTAGCGAAAGCACCAGCACTGAGGATTCAACCTTAGTTTCTGATTCCGCTTCCGCTTCCACTTCTGATTCCGCTTCCGATTCCGCTTCAGAATCTACTAGCACTGCTGATCCAGTTATCACTAAGAGCATCAGTGTCACTTCTAACTTAACCAAAACCAGTTATTATGTCGGTGAGACTTTTGATGCCTCAGGATTAGTTGTCACTCTTGACACCAATACTGATGGTTCTTCTTCCTTAACCACCTTAACCAGAGCTGACTATACTTTATCAGTCAAAGATGGTGTTCTCTTTCTACTGCCAGCACTGCTTTATCTATCACTGTCACCTTAAATGAAGACACCACCATCACCACTTCCTTCAGTATTGAAGTCAAGGAACATGTCTACACTAAGAAGCTCACTATTTCCTCACTTCCACAGGTTCAGTATTATCTTTATAAGAATGAAGCTTTCTCTCTTGAGGGCATCGCAGTCACTTTAGACACCTACAAGGACGGAACTCTTGATTTATCTAGCGGTACTACAACTGTTGCCGTGGAAGATTTGATTGTCACCGGAATTGAAGTCGGACATTTTTTCACTAAAGAAGACATCGGAAATAAGACTGTTAAATTATCTTATACCAGCGAAGGAACTACCTATGAGGCTGAATTCACTGTCAGCATTTCCACTGGCTACACCTACACTTTGTATGCTGGCTATCTTACTAACCACAAGTCTTATTTTGTCGGTCAGAGATTCTCAAAGTCTGACTTAACTGTCACTTTGGAAGTTGTCGATGCTGATGGTTATCCCGTTTACTTAGAAGGAACCAGCCAATCCAACAAGCGTATTGCCAATGATCGTTTCACCTGTGATTTAGAAGAAGGACATATTATTACCGCTGAAGATAATGGCCATGTTCTTTCAATTAACTACACCACTTTAGATGGTGATGTCCTTTCACCAAAATGGGCCATTGCACCCATGGTTGTTGCTGATGGTGGAGAAGTCACTTATACTTTATCCCAGGATACCTCTTCCCTTACCACCTCTTTCAAGACTGAATATGATGAAGGTGAAGAAATTTCCTATGCCAATCTTAAGTTGAAAATGACTGCTACTCCTACCACCGGAAGTGCTATCACTTATTACTATTCTTATCTTGATTTTGCAAACAATTTCACTTTCTCCATTGATGAAGGAACCGCTTTGACTCCTGAAAATACTGCAATCACTATCGCTTCCAAGTTCGATAGCACCATTGCTTTTGATCTTCCCATTACCGTTAAGTCAGCTGTAGTCTATGCTCATTTCGTTGATGCTGAGGGTAACCCTTTAGCCGATGGAGTCATTACCGAAGATGGTGTCACCTATACTGGCGTCATTCCTGAAATTGCTGTTACAAGCGGAACCGTTGCCAAGTATTTCAAAGGCTGGAACACTTCCGCTGAGGCTACTGATATCATCGATTTATCCACCATCACTGCTGAAACAACTTTATATCCAATCTTTGGTGATTATGAAGTAAATTCATCTGAACAATATGGTAGATATTCTTATACTTTCAATTCTTATAACGGACTTTATTATGCTGCCCCCAATTCAGTTGAAACCTATAATTACTTCCAAAGCAGTTTTGGCTTTGTCTTCCTCCCTGGCGGTAACTTCAATGTTACTTCTTTGTGGGGTGGTTCTGCTACCGCTTATTCCGTAACCACTGCCTACCAGATGGGTATTTATTCTGGTGTATCAAGTCTTAACGATCTTGCCATTGTTGTCGGTGCC
>JBAXZU010000073.1:0-9029 GCA_041670225.1 Bacilli bacterium
AAAGTGGGATTATAACCGAAATATTTCATATATCCCTTATTCTTCATTCAATCTAGATTATATCAAAGGATTATATTCCCTGCTTCGAAGGGTGACGGCTGCTTATCCTGATGTTCTTTTTGAAAACTGCGCATCCGGAGGAAATAGGTTTGATTTGGGAATGCTTTCGTTTTTCCCTCAGTCATGGATGAGTGATGATACTGATTCCTTCCAACGCGAATTTATTCAGGGTGGCGCTATTTATGGATATCCTCTGTCAGTGATGTCTAATCATGTAGCTGCTAAGACTTCTAATCAGCTACTGAGGAAGACTACTCTTGATACTAAATTCGATGTTGCTTCTTTTGGTGTCTTAGGCTATGAGTTAGACCTTAATGATTTGTTTGATAAAGATCTTTCTGTTATTAAGGAACAAATAAAATTCTATAAGAAGCACCGAATGACTTTGCAGTTTGGAAAAATCGGAATTGTTTCGGATTACAGTGAAAACACCAACCGTTCCATTCAGGTTTTTGACGATGAAAAGACTATTGTAGGAATCTATGAAGCCATTGCTAAGCCCACAAGCCGGGAAGGTCATCTGAAGGCTTTATATCTTGATGATGATCAGCTCTATTCCTATCAGACCCGAACCCATAGTTTTCCACTTCAGAAATTTGGTTCCTTAGTCAATTATGTTTCTCCGGTTCATTTGAAAGAAGACGGTACTTTGCTTTCGGTTTTGGCAAAACATGTCGATATGAAAGGCGAAACCGACAAAGGAATCACTTCTGGTCGGGTTTTCCGTTCTATCGGACCGGTTCTCTCTCAGGAATGGTCTGGAGTCGGCTATGATGAAAGAATCCGCCTGATGGGAGATTTCGGCAGTCGCATGTATGTTATTGAAAAAGTAAAAACTGATAATTAAGAATTTTCGGAGAATTTTGTCAGAAGTTCTAATAAGGCATTAGCACCAGATACTGGTCCGTTGATAGGATCAAGGGAAAGCCTGGTATAGATTTTGCCTACGAAAATATCGTTTTTGAAAAGCTGATCAAAAAATTTTTCGACTAAAGGCTGGCAGTCTTTTTCCCTTTGCATTGGTCCGAAAGGATTAGCAAAGTAAGTAGATACTTTGCCTTCCTCGTTAGTGGTACCTTTGGCAACTCTTTCACCTTTCACAAAGTCGTTAATTGCTTTATCTTTTGAATTGTATTGCATGATTGTTCCTTGAACATCGGAATAATTATCTGCAAGCAGGAAAGCATCAACTCGGTGAAAAGTTTTTGTCATCTGGTAAGTTTCAATCGGAATGACAACACGGGAATTGACTTTTTCGGTATTGATGTAGATGGCTCTATCAATACTTTTTAAAGCATATCCTTGGTCAAGATCGTCAAGCCTGACGAAGGCTCCTGTCTCAGTGCCTAGACACATTACTTCACCATCCCGGAAAGCGAAGGTTCCCATATCATCAAAAATAGTTTTGATATCATCGACTCGGCCTTCTCCGGCTTTTCTTAAAGCCTCGATGGTCTCACTTTTTCCGGCTCCGGAATCACCAAGAATTACGATATTATAAATTGATCCGTTATCCATGGTAATTTCCATTCCTGCACCATGAATTGGAAGACGGCCGCAGTCTATCTGGGTTAGATTATGAAGAGTAAGGATGATTTTCTTTAGGTATCCGAAATAAGCGATATGGCCTTTTGAGGGCACTAAGCCTATATAGACTCCCTCATCCTGGTAGTAATAAGTAAGGTCAGCCTCCATTTCAGCTCCAAAGACGACAATGAATCCAGGTTTGCATCCCTGAATATCTTCGGGTTTAACCATGTCAAAAAGGTTTCCTAAGGCAACTAGGAAAGAGAGGTAGGCTTTATTTACGAAGATATAGCCGACCTGACCTTTGATACGGATACAGGCCAAGACAAAATTTTCTGGACAATATCGTGATTTTTCTAAAAAAACATTGTTTTCGAAGAAGATTCCGGTTCTGGTGTTTTCCTTGCTAGAACAGATAAATGGCGGACGGATGGCTAAAGCCTGAATGGCTAGGGTTGACTTTAAAAACTGCAGATCTTTTGGAAGTATCATGTCCTTAAAATTATCGACAATAAATCCAGCATTGATACCGCTAGGCAACTGGCGGTAGACAGTCTGTTCCTCGCCGAGAATATTCTCATAGACCTTTCGGTAACCCATAATGATAGCTTCGGAGAAGCGGTCGGTCAGGTAGAGAAAATCGGCTGAAGATATTTTTTGAGTGCTACGGCTGAAGAAAGCATATCTTTCTTTTTTTCTCCAGACATCATAGATGCCGTCAAGAGTATCAAGGGGTCTGACTTTCTCAATGGTGAAAGGAAAATATTCTTCTCTGATTGAGCGGTAATCCTCTGTGAGAAGTCTTTTATAAAAACTGATAAGGTCCTTTGCCTGGTCTTTTTCACCAAAAGTCTTGGTGATGATAAGACTCATTGAAGGATCAGAAAGAGAAAGATGTTTAAGAAATTCCTTAGTCAGTTTATACATGATATCTGAAGAAAGGATTTCTTCATAAGAAGGAATCTTATTGGAATCAAAAGAAAGTATGATGTCAGTCATTTTCAATAATCTCCTTTTTTAGTTCCTGAACTAAGGCGTTAACGTCAGGAATAGATAAGCCTGAGAGAGCAAGGCGAAGGTGATTGTCATCCATTGGAACAGTATAAATGTGCTTCTTTTTCAGTCTTTCAAAGAGAGAAAAGGCATTTTTTGTGATCAAAGTAATGAAAAAGCCTCCGACATAGGGGTAATGCCTGATTTGAACCTGATCAAGAAGACTGATCATGACGGAGGAACGTTTTTCCAACAAGGAAGAAGTTTCCTTGATTTCCTCAGCCAGCTCATCTTTCTTAGAGGGGTCATTCAAAGCAAAGGAGACAGCATAAAGAACTGAACCGACCGGAACGGAATAAACACCGCGGGCCTGAGCCAGGAAAGCTTCATGGATTTCCTTTCGGTTGGTCTCATCCGGACATAAAGCTATTAAGGCACCGCATCTTAAGCCATACATTGAGAAAACTTTGGAACATGAGAAAACAACCAAAGGGAGGAAAGTATTGTTTTCACAGAGTTTACCAAAAAGCGGGAATTCGCCTTTTGAGGGAGGATAGAAGCTGAAATAGGCAATATCGAAGATGACAGAAAGATAGCCTTTGCGGCTTTCTTCATTCAGCATCTGGAAAAGAGAATCGTATTCAGCTTTTTCCAGACAGTATCCGGTAGGATTCTGGCAGGGATCATTAATCACGACTAAGGCTCGTCCGCAGTCAGCAATTTCTTCTTCAATGGTTTCTTTCAGGGATTGGATATTGAAATGGCCATCTTCAGTGAGAAGCGTGTAGGTACGGTATCCGATATGGGCTTTTGAAGCGATAAGAGTGTAGTTAGTCCACATGACATTAGGAAGAATGACTCTCCGGTTTTCTTCAACAAAGAGATTGAAGCAGATAGAGATAGCTCCAGTACCACCGAGGGTTGCTCCAAAGAAAACCTGATTGTTTTCTTCAATTGTTTTTCTTTTTTCAGCAAAGACAAAATCCATTACGGCTTCCTGATATTCTCTATTTCCTAAGGATGAAGGATAAGCAAGATTATCAGTGATATGTTCTTTCAGGGTTTCATTGATTATTCTGATGGTGCCAAGCTTCTTTTCTTCATCCAAAAAAGCACCGATAGAGGCATTGATTACTTCGTTGCCACTATCCTTATCAGCTTTGGCCATTCCGGCAATTCTGATGATATCGTTAGGGGATGTCTGGCTTCTTGATCTTTTGGAAACATACTCTTTCATAATGGTCTCCTTTAATTAATTTCTAGGGATTAATAACGGCTTCGTTGACTTTAAGAGCGGAATTCTTTTCGGCTTTTTTAAGGCTTTTCTGATCTTTTTTGATTTTCTTGATGGCTTGATGTTCGTGATAGGCACAGACTTTATCGGCATAGCAGAGAATCCAGGCTTCTTTGCTTAAGGGAATATGGAGTAGGGTTAAAGGGAACATATGGGATCGAATCATATTCATTTCCTTGGGCTTGAGTTTGTATTTTCTGGAAGCATTGAAAAGGGCGAAGACCGGATGCTTGAAACCATGGAATGAATGATATTTTTCTTTCTTATGCCAATCATAGAGATAGAAGTCATGTAGGAGAGAACCTCGGATTAAGACCTCATAATCAATGTTCATATAGCGACTTTTGGCAAATGAATAAGCGAAAATTGTTACTCTCAGACAATGGTCGTAGACACTATAAGGACCATGGGCAACAAATTTTTTCATGGACTTGTATTCAGGGGTATCAATGATTGGATGGGCAATCTCTGAAAAATAAGAATCAATGTTTATTTTCATGCTTTTATTATAGAACATTGGGTAGTTTTAGGATACTACTCATTTATGGGGAAATGATAAAAAATGATTCCTGATTCAGGAATCATTCATTAAGCTATTTGCTGTTTTCTGCTACGGGAGTGGCTTCCTTTGAAAGGGAGATGACCGGATTATTCTTATTATCATCGTTAGGCTTTTTGCCCTTGCAGATCAGTTTCAGAAGAATAGGAGTAAGGAAGGAGGAAATAAGAATCAGAATCAAGGTATAGACCATAATCTGAGAATGAATCAACCCACTATCGATACCCTTCTGGGCACAGACTATCAAAACTTCGGCACGCGCCATCATTCCGACTCCGACCATCAGGGAATCCCGGAACTTGAATTTGCAAAGGAGAGCACCTGAACCGGCACCAATGACTTTTCCTAATAAGCCAACGACAACCCAAATCAGACCGAAGACGAGGAAAGAGGGATCAAATTCCATTCCCGAATACATATTCAAGGCAATGTTAGCAAAGAAGACCGGAGCGAAAATATTGTTAGACAAAGTTTCACTTCGATGGTCAATGTAATTTTCGGAGACGGTATCTGAGAGAATGAGTCCCATCAGATAAGCACCGGTGATATCAGCAATTGAGAAATACTCAGCTAAATATGACCAGATGAAGCAGAAGCCTAAAGCCAGCATAGTGATTCTAATATGGTGAGGATATTTATTTCCTAAATGATTGAAGATTTTCTTTACGATGATTCCCAGACCAAAAGTCAGTCCGAAGAATAAAAGCATGAAAAGAATGATAATGGTAATGCTCAGAGCGGGATTGGTGATGCCAAAGGCGGAGTTGATCATTCCGGCAAAGGTAGAAGAATCATTGCTGACACCACTCTTGGCTAAAGAAATAATCAAAGAAAGAAGAATGATTCCGATAATATCATCTAAGATAGCTGCTGATACCAGGGAGGTTCCGACAGGTGAGTCAAGCTTTCCTAACTCTTTTAAAGTGGCAACTGTAATAGAAACGCTAGTTGCCGAAAGAATTACGCCATAGAATAATTCAGTATAGATAGGATTAATTCCTTCGATATTCAAAGAATTATCAGTCAAAAGATTAAAAACCAAAGAGGCAACGAAACCAAAAATCAAAGGGACAATTACGCCAAGCATGGTGATGACCAGCGATGACTTACCCATGGATTTGACTTTACGCATGTCGGTTTCAAGGCCGGCTGAGAACATAATCAGAATAACACCGACTTTTCCGAAGAAATCCAAACCTACTCCGGTGTAACCCTTGATTAACAGCGGGTCTCCGGGAATGAGTGAAATCAATCCGACAATAAGGCCGGAAATCAGGAAACCGATGACCTGAGGTATTTTTAGTTTTGAGAGGCCGATGGATAATAATTTAGCTAAAATAAGAATTGTGCCTAACAGTATTAACAACTTGTAAGGCTCAGCAGTAATAATTATTGAACCGGAATCAACTAACGGATTTACGAAATAATCAACAGACATTATAGTTTCTCCTCATAAGTATTTATAGCCTATTAATCTTATAACATAAAATTACTAGATTGGAAAACAAATACAAAAAAGCGGTATCATTTATAAATATTCTATCACAAATCAGTCTTTGAGGATGAACTTAAAAACAAAGCCAATTTCTGATTAAGCTTGGTATAGATGTTTTTCTTGAACCATTCTTCACTGGAGGCAGTGATGGCTTTGTCTAATTCAAACCATCCGACCGAAGAATTCTCATCTTTCTTAATGGATATTTCTTCTTGGTCATCAGCCTGGAGCAGGTAAGTGACATTGAGGTGAAGATGACTGGAAACATACTGACCCTTTTTAATATGTCCGTCAACGGTCAATACCTCTAAGGAAAAAATCTTCTTACTTAAAGGAATAACATTAGTCAGTGAGCTTTCTTCTTTTACTTCCTTGATGGCAACTTTCAGTAAGTCGGTATCACCGTCAGCATGTCCGCCAAGCCAGGACCAGCTGTTATAGATGTTATGGAAAGCCATAATTACTTTTGTACAGTCTTTATTGACCACCCAGGCGGAAGCGGTCATGTGGCAGATGGTGTTTTGACGGGTGAAAATGTCAGATTCGTTTCCTAAAGCCTTGAGAATAAGAGTTTTGTCTTTTTCTTCCTGTTCATTGAAAGGAATGAATTCCTCAATGTCTTTGATTAACTGTTCTTGCATGTTTGTTTTCCTATTTCTGATAATTATCTATCATCATTTTCATCCATGATAGCAATGACATGATCCTGTCTTCCGCCTACCATGTGAGGAATCATTTCCTCATCAATATAGACATCAGTTTCTGATCGCATGCCAAAATCCGGGGCATAGATTCCTGGTTCCAAGGAAAAGGAAATGTTAGGAATGATTCCACGGGTATCATGGGATTCATAGTTGTCAATGTTCACTCCTGGACCATGAGGGGAGACATCAACTGAGATATTATGTCCGGTTCGGTGAGTGAAGTATTGTCCATAGCCTGATTCATTAACAGTGTTTCTGACAACATCATCAACTTCATAGCCTTCTACTCTTCGATGCGGAAGATTGTCCTTTAAGAAAGCAAAGCCGGAATCTACAGCTTTCCGTAAGATAGCAAAACGTTCTTGGTAAACTTTAGGTACTTCATAACCGACATATCCCATCCAGGTGATGTCAGCGTAGACGGTGTTCTCGCCTTTTAGCATTGCCCACATATCAATGAGAACACTGTCTCCCATTTTAATTGGAGAATGGACTTTTTCTGTCGGACCATAATGAGGATTGGAGGCATTGGCGTTAACAGCTACAATGGCTTCTTCGTCAAAGACCATGCCAGATTCATGAAACCTTTTAGCAATAAATTGCTGAATGGTATATTCATCTGTCTGTCCATCTTTCAAAATTAGTTCTCTGATTTTTGCAAAGGCTTCGTGACGGATTTCTAAAGCTCGCTGGCAGGCTTCTTTCTGACTGTCTCTTGCTTTATCATCAAAAGCTGCGGAAAAGATCTGCAGAAGATCCCCACTTGACCGTACCTGAATACCAAGTGATGAGATGAATTGTACTGAGCCATAATCGGCTAAAGAAATTCTTGGGAGGAGTCCATCAGCAGAAATATCCATGCAGATATTTTTAAATGATGAAAATTCCCGTTTTTCTGTTTCTAACATTTCAGGCCAGGTTTTATAGGACTTGATGTCAAAAATATCAGTGATTTCCTTGTCATTGAGAAAGACAGTATCAATAGTATGACAAATAAGGAATGGTTTACCAATTTTAGTGAATACCATGAATATTTTTCTGGTAAGCATCTTATTGCCAAGAAAAGAAACAACAGTCTTATTCTGATTCTCATAATCGACTAAAATCCAGGCATCAAGATTGTTGGATTCTAAATATTTGCGAATTACGTTGATTTGATTTTCCATACTATTTTCTTCCTTTAATAAATTTTACAACATCATCAGAATTATACACTTCAATATTTTTTTTTCGATAGAGAAGATAGTCTTTGACATCCAACTGCGAAAAAGTGATGACACTTAATGAATCTTTTCTCATGGATTCTGAAAGGTGTGATTTATGGTTTTTTAGGTAGAGGGATATTTCATCATATGATGATTTCGTTTCCTTTGGAACCAGACCATAGGCAAAAGCTTTTTTAAGTTTTTTTTCACTAGGAATATCAAAAGACAGATTAATCTCTCGGAGATCGATCTCACAGCTGTTTGTAAAGGAACAGGTGTTGTTCTCATCATTGCTGACTATCTCCGAGAAAGCGAATTTCAGAGGGACACCTTTTTCTGAAAGAGCAGCACGCGGCTTGGTTATGAAGTCTTCATAGTTTGAGAAGTTTTCTAAGATGGTATCTTTCATGGCTTCATAGGCCTTGCTGGTATTGATGACATCAGTCAGAGCCCGGTGGAATCCGGTAGTATTCTCAATGTGATAGAAGCTGATAATATCACAAAGACGATGTCTGATTTTGGGTATCAGGGGCTTGACTATCCGGAAGGTGTCAATATAGGGGTTAGTGAGACGGTCATTGATTTTTTCCATGGCCAGATTTAGAAAACATAAATCAAAACCGATGTTATGTCCAACAACATAATCACTGCCGATGAAATCACGGACTTGAGGTAGAATTTCGTAAATTGACGGCATGTCTTTGACCATTTCGTTGGTGATTGCCGTTTTCTTTTCGATGAAGGATGGGATTTCCTTGCCAGGGTTAACCAACTGTGAAAAAGAATCGACAACCTGTCTGTTCCTGACTCGAATCAGGCCAATTTCGGTGATTTTATCTAAGACGGGGTCTAATCCGGTGGTTTCTAAATCAAGAACTACGTAATCATCAGTGAAGATGAGGCTGGCTTTGTGAGAGTAGTCATAAATCAGACGATAATGTTCTTTGAATTCTTTAGTTAATTTACGCATATTATTATTATACGTTATTTATATTCTTATTTTTAAATAAAAGAAAACCATTTTTATTTTAATTATTTTTTTGATTATTTTTTTAAAAAACGACAAAAAAACTAAAAAAACTGATTTTTACTGATACCGCTTTCATTAAAAAGTTACGAGTTAGGACTAGTTTTTGCCCCTTGAGTGTGGGTTATAATATCCCGGTAGTTGAAGTGACTATTCGTATAATTA
>JBAXZU010000074.1:0-8518 GCA_041670225.1 Bacilli bacterium
ATCAGTTAAGGTAGTTCCGGTATATCCGAATTCATCACGTAAGATATCGTTAATACTGTCAGAAGCACCAGCCCATCTTCCGCCGAGACGGTTATAGGAAGTCATGATACCAGTAGCTGCTGGCATAGTCTTGGTTGCCTTAACATACTTGCCATCTTCATCCTTAGCATAGTAGTTGATATCCATCTTGGCTTCTTTGATGTAGAGTTCCCAGCCCTTAGTATAGACTTCACGGAAGGCCTGTTCATTGACCCATGAGCAGTATCCATTCTTCTGACGGTTGGTTTCCTGATCATTAAGGACGTAATGTTTCATGAAAGTAATCAAACCCTTTTCAGAAGCAGCACCAGCTTCAGCGGCAGCCATTTTTCCGGAAAGGAGGCCATCTTCGGAATAATATTCGTAGTTTCTTCCTCCAAAAGCGGAACGGTGGACATTGAGACCATAGCCATAGACACCAGTGATCAAGCTTCCTCCAGCTAATTTGTTGCAGTAGGCTTCCTCACCGAAAGATTCGCCAAGAAGAGTAGCAATATCAAGATTGAAAGAAGCAGCAACCATTGGATCTCCGCAATACCACTTATTGATGTTCTTAATAGAAAGAGCGTGGGCATAATAGCCATAGGGAGAATCGGCATCATAGGAGATCGGAACACCGTTTTCTAGATCAGCAACTTCTTTCCAGCCGCCATTCATAAACATATTGGCCATAGATTCGACGGTGAACTGATTCATATAGTCATCCCACTGAGGATCATTGTAATCCAAGCCCCTCATTTCAACCAAGGTATAGGAAGTTTCATCAGTGTTGGTCTCAGGCATTTCAGTGATCGGATTGTTCTTCTCATCCCAGACATCGTATTTAGCTACCTGTTCTTTAGCAATATCGCTAGAAAGAACATAGTCATTACCAGTAGGAGCAGTCGGGAAAGAGGCCTTGAAGTTGGCTCTGGTGAAATCATGAATGTAGCCATCTCCGGTAGAACCCTCAGTATAAGACTTGAACTTGTAGTTCATTTCACCGTCTTCTTTGTTGACAGCCTCAGTAACATCAGTCGTACGTTTTCCGTCGGCTGAATCTTTGTAGACCAGCTTCTTGGAAAGGGGGCGGCTATAGAGATGCTTAGCCTTCTCAGCTGATTCCTCAGCATCGATGGTTGCCCAAGAATGGGCATCGGAAGACAAATAGAAATTATAAGTTCCGGCATCCATGACATAGCACTTTTCAGTCTTATAGTCATAAGAAGTGAAGTAGTCATCCTTAACTTCAATGGTGACAACATCGCTTTCGTTAGGCTTAAGTGAGGTAGACTTGGCAAATCCGCCTAAGACAACATGAGACTTTTCAATACCATTGCTGATGTAAGGAGCATTGACATAGATCTGAGCAACACCCTTGCCTTCGACATCACCGGTATTGGTAATTTTTACTTTGAAAGTGTAGGAAGAGGTCTCTTCATCGTAGGTTGGAGTCGAATCATATTCTAAAGAGAAATCAGTATAGGAAAGACCATATCCGAAAGGATAGACGACAGCATTGTCATAGTCAAATCCCTCATAGTTGCCTTTCTTAGCTTCATAGGCAGCAGTTTCATAATAACGGTATCCGATATAGATGCCTTCTTCGTATTCGACAAAGAAAGTTTCTTCCTGATAGGAATTGAGGGAAGAGGAATTGCTGTATTTATAGGAACCGAAATTCTGCCAGGTCGGATCCTTAGTCAAATCAGAGGCATAAGTATCGACAAGATGTCCGGAAGGATTGACATCACCATTAAGAATGTTAGCTAAAGCTGTACCACCCTGAGAACCACAGCAACCTGCCCAAAGGGCAGCCTTAACCTTGGAAAAATCGTAACTCTTGGTTGGATTGTAAGGATCGGTGTAATAGCCGTTAGCATCCAAAGCCGATGCCTTCAGGAAACCAAGTTCCATAGAATTAGCGGAATTGATAACCAAGACAACCTTATTGAAATGCTTGGAAGCATAATCGATCAGCTTCAGTTCGGCATTGTTTAAGGTAAGTCCGGTTCTATTCTGTTCACTGGCACCGGAATTCATACTTTGATCGTTGCCTTCACCGGAGTTACGCTTGATAGTAATAACAGCAGTATCATAGGCAGCAAAAGTTGATTCAGCAGAAGCAAGTGAAGTGGCAGGATCAGATAATTCGCTATTGGAAGTTGCATAGATGCTATTAACAGCTTCGTTGGTGTCAAAAGCATTTTCAAGACCTTTTCCTAAAGACACAGCTCCATCTGTGGTAGCCGGATCTTCGCCACCGGACATATTGTTATGCCAGGAATAGTATCCTAAGACAGTAACCTTGGTGGTCTTAGCTAAAGGCAACGCCTTCTCGTCATTCTTAAGAAGGGTAATACCTTCTTCAGCAGTCTTCTGGGTAGCATCCTGAGCATTCTTCAGGGCCTTTTCCTGACTGTCAGCAACATAATCAATATAATTGGAATCCAAACCGGTGCCCGCATCAGCAACTGATTCAGTTCCTGGGAAGAGAAGATCGAGGTTTGAGGACTGCATGGAGGAAGCAATGGTAGCTGCGGTCATCAGAACCAGAACAGCTCCACCGATAGAACTTAACGTAATAATCCTATTCTTTTTCGTTTTAGTCATTGTACGAATCCTTTCTATGCTTTCTTAGCATTCTTCGCATATTTCTTCTGATAGATGAGAAGACCGGCATTGAAAATCTTAACGACGCAGGTCAGAAGAGAGACAACAAGAAGAAGAGTTGGATAGATAGTCTTCTTAAACATCACTTCACCATTGATAGCCGGAAGCAGATACTCTGTATAGTAATTCTGATAGGATCCTGTAACCTTGCTGGCATTAAGAATCCAAAGCTGGTCGCAGAAGAAGAGAAGGAAGGCTCCGATAACTAGAGTTCCAGCCATAATCGATTCAAGTATCACTTTTTTTCGATTTGTTCCCTTCCGTTTGGCTGATTTGAGATAGAGGATAGAACAGATAATCAGACTAAGGAGAGAAATGAAAAAGGCTAAGAAGGTAATGATATTGAAGGATGATTCAGTATAGCCCTGAATCATCATCTCACCCATACCGAAGAAGATGCTCTGCCATCCAGGATAGGTAAAAGCATTATCATACTTGGTTCCTGGCAAAGTCTGAATTGTGAAGACACCGGCAAAATTGAAGCAAATCAGCATAATTAAGGAGACAAGACCGAGAATCATTGAAACCCGATAAGTGATCTTGACTGCCTTGCTGATTTTCATCATTTTCGTATCCGAATAAAGTTCAGCCATAGATTATTCTCCAGCCGGAGTATAGGTCAGGACAGCTGTTGTACGGCTCTCCCAAGGCATACCGGCATCCTTAACAATTTCGAAGGAATATGTATAAACACCATCGACAAGAGTGACTTCAACTGGATCCTCACCCTCAAAGGTAAAGGTGAACTTCTCATTGGCAAAAGCATATGTTCCCTTTTTCAAAAGAGAACTGTTCTGATAAAGATAGAGCTTGGTGCTGTTCTCAATCAGGTTCATTTCGAATTTTGAAGTATCGTTGGAACCAGTGAACTGATAGCCGGTTATTCCGTCAAAATCAGAATTAGTCATCTGGTCATAGGTAACTGATGCCTTGGTTGAACAGAATAAAACATTGGAAGAGTAGACAAGACGGAAACCAGGATGCTCAGTATTTATAGAAACATCGGAGGTATAAGTCACACCGGAAGCGGTCATAGTAAAGGCATTGTCCTTCAAAGCCCAGGTAAGGCCTAAAGTAACAGCACGGCTGGAACCGGAAGCGGTATTATAGACTAATGAGCCATCCTTATGAGCATACAGATAAGCTAAAGCAACAGAGCTGTTGTTTCCGGTTGTCTCACCGGTAAAGATGTAGGTACTGTCTCTAACATCCCAAGTCTGATAATCAGAAGCCAAAGTCTTGCGGAAAGCAGAGTCCTTGGTTTGGAACAGAGTCGTAGCACTGCCCTCAGAAGTCGTGACCTGATAATAGAACTGGTGACGGCCCTGAATCGTATCATAATCAGTATGGATTGTGACGGAAGGATTGACCAGGTTGATGATATAGCCATAGCCAGCCTCAAGAGACCAGGTTCCGGTAGTAGAAAAATCAAACGAGGTGTAATCGACGGAAACTGATGTTGAAGTTGTATCACCGACAACTTCATCATTGGCGCCAAAGCCACCGAAGCCACCTGGGCCTCCAGGGCCGTCGCTCTGCTGAGCTTCTCCAACACAAACAGCAGTGAATTTAGTGGTGTTGTCCTTATTTAAGGCCATGCCCATCGTATAAATATGCTGACCTACGGTAACCTCTGCATCCCAGGATGTAGAAGTAACCGCCACAAAATCGACCGTATCGTCACTGGTGGGGGTACTGGTTGATGTTCCTCCGCAGGAGGCTAGACTGAAAGCACATAGGGGAGCAAGAACTAACAACGTCTTCGTTAAGAATGATTTCATTTTTGTCCTTTCTGAAACAGTTAAATGTTCCTTCGAGGAAAATTATAAAATCGCATATTTTTTTTACAATAAAGTTTATTCAAAACACCTGAAATCGCTTACAAGTCGGCATTACTAAAATGTAAGTGGTCTAATTTTCTTTGCAAACGGCTAAAAGAGGAGAACATTAAAATCATTACAGAATTTAAGGAACTTGTCCTTTGTCTCCTGAAGCTTGCGTCTTGAAATGGGGAGGACTTTTCCATCCTTCATCAGAATCATACTATCATTATCAATTGAACTAATATAGAAGAAATTAACCAAAAAGCCCTTATGAATGCGGATAAATCCGTATTGTGAAAGCTCATCCTCAAGGATTTCCATACGTGAAGAGATTTCCAGAGCATCTTTCTTTTCCGCAAAATGAATAGTTTGATAGACACCGGTGCCTTCAATATAACTAATCTGATTGATTGAGATATTAATTCTGACACCATGGGCTTTGAACGAAACTATCTTATTAAGAGGCTTTTCATCAAGCGTCTGAGAATACCGGTCAATCACTTCTGTGATATCGTTAAGGAAATTCGATTTCCGGACAAAGGCAAACGGATGGACTTTGAAGGTATCAAAAACCATCTCCTCTCTTGATGAAACAAAGATGATATCGCATTTTTTCTTCTTGTCTCCACTGACCTTAGATGCCAGGTCTATTCCATTGAGATAAGGCATTTTGATATCCAAAAACAGCAGATTGTATTCCTCATGTTCCAAAGAATCCTCAAGATCCCCACTATTGGTAAAAACCGCAATATCGGTTTCTATCCCATGGGAGGCAAAAGCATTCTCAATAGCAGCCTTAATAACTTGGATAACCGAAACATTATCGTCACATAATCCAATTTTTAGCACCATAAATTCATTCCTCTCTAGTCTGAGGCTTTTTCAGCATCAGCTGAACCTCATAACTTCCCTTCTCAGCCTTATTAAGATACGTTCCGTCATATAGCCTAACAATTTTCTTAACAATCTTCTTACCATAGCCATGCAAAGCCTTATCCTCTTTGGTTGTTCTGACACCCTCAATCATTTCTATGGTCACATCCTCAGGAATCTGATTCTTTACATCAACCATCAAATACTGGCGGTACTCCCGAATCCTGACTGTGATGACCGGATCCTTGATGGCATAGCTTTTGCAGGCCTCAATGGCATTGTCAATCAGGTTGGATATCAAAGAAACCAAATCCACGGAAGAGAAAGGCAAGACATCCGGAACAGCTAATTTGACATCAAGCTGGATAGAGGAAGCCTTAGCTTTAGAATACTCAACATTAAGGATAGAACAAAGAATCTTATTGTTGCAGCTGATATAGGAGATTGGTTCTAAAACACCATCAGCATAGGAAGCAAAGAAATCTTCAAGTTCCGGATACTGCTTATTCTCAATCAGATATTTCATGTAGGCATAATGGTTCTTCTCATCATGTTTGAGTTCACGGAGCTTCTGAAGATTCTGATCCGATACTGTCATCAGATCATTGATTCTTTCCAATTCCATGTTACGGATACGAAGCTGGTTCTTCTCATCATTCATCTTGCATATCTTATAAATCATATAGTAAGCAAGATAATCCAAAATCACCAATATCATGAATGCAAATATTCTGAACAATCCAACATTGAACTCATAAGGAAGATTAAAGACCTTAAAGAAGACTGTCAGAAGAAGTTCGAGCACGGAATAAGTAATCAAGAAGACTGTCGCAATAGTAGAAAGATTCTTAATCTTCCTCAAATTGACCTTGGAAATGAACAAGGCAAATAAAATAATAGTCGCTGTTGCTACATTGCGGATAATGGCATCAAACTGAGCACCATTAACCACATTCTGGAAAAGAACCGGAATACCGCCACCCATCTCACCTAAGACAAAATGCATCGTCATCATCATCATGGCATTAATGATGGCAGGCTTATAAGGAGTATTATTAAACAGTTTCCGTGGAAACACATAGAAGGCGGAAGCCAACAGGAAAATGAGATAGAAGGTATAAGAGAAGTTCAAGGGGAGATAAAAAAGAATACCAGTAAGAAGCGAAAGCACAATATAAAGGATAACAATATGGAGGCAAAACCAAAGGACATTATTCCTGTCTTTCTTTTTCTTATAGAGAGCAATAACCATAGCAATAGCAAAAGACAAATTGCCATTGACAATGCTTGGTTCAAAAACGATATTTGTTATCAAATCAAAAAATCCCATACCATATTTATAATACAATACTATGCAAAAGTGTTGATATTTCATGTATTCGGTACAAATCTTTAACTAAACGGTAGAAAATAACACATTTTCAGGAAGCATTTGCTTTTCAATTAATGCCAACGTTGGATTCAAATTGTACCAATATTTAATTATGAAATGGTAATACTACTTCAATAAGGCATATGTATATTAACCACATTTTTTTATAAAGAATGAATATTCACTATAGTTATTAACAGATAATATTCCGTTCCTGAAGAATACATTATAATGAATAGAGTCTATTCTCGTTATTGAAAGGAAATCACTAAATATGGATGGTAAAACCTGCTTACAGAAACTTAAATTAGTCGGTGTTCTTAATGTTGCAACCGTCGATGAAAAAGGAAACCCACAAGTAAGAAATATCAGTGCCGTTCATTATGAAGAAGATTTCTTCTTCTTTTTCACTGCCCGTGGAAAAAACTTTGCCAAAGAATTAGACCAAGATGGAAGATGTCAAATATTAGTACATACCCGTTTCAACGAAATGATCAGAGTCAGCGGAGTTGCTAAAAAATCAGATGCAAGCCTTCAAGAAGAAAGAATAAATCTGATATTCAGTGAACAGCCATATTTATCAAATGTCTATCCTGGTGATACCAGAAAAATCGGTGTTATCTATGAAATTAGAGATATGCAGATTGAATATTTTAATTTAGGAACATATCCTATTTTCAGAGAAACCTATACTATCGGTAATTATCTGGCCGAGGAAAAAGGTTATGAAATCTCTCATAGTTGTATCAGCTGCGGAAAATGTCAGACCAGATGCCCACAAAAAGCTATTGAAAAAGGAAAAACCTATGTGATTAACAAATCACATTGTCTACATTGTGGTGCCTGCTATGAAATTTGTCCGGTCAAAGCAATCAAAAGACTATAAATAAGTAACATCAAAAATAATTAAGAAAGAAACATTATGAACAAACAGGCATTAGTGATTATCGATATTCAGAACGATATTACAAAACACTACAAAGAGATTATTTCTAACATTAATACAGCAATTGATAAAGCTGTTGCAAAAGGAATTCAGATTGTTTACATAAAACACAACAATTTATCAGCTGGAACCAGAACATTTAAACCTGAAACACATGGTGCCGAATTAGTTTCAGATATGAAAATAGTTTCAAAGAACATTTTTACCAAGTCAAAAGGAAATGCTCTTACTAGTCCGGAGTTTTCCACATTCATCAAAGAAAATGAAATCACTGAATTCTTCATCGCTGGCGCTGATGCTGTTGCCTGTGTGAAATCGACTTGTTACAACCTAGCTAAAAACGGTTATACAGTCCATGTCCTTTCTGACTGTATCACCAGTTACGATAAAAGCAAAATTGATGAAATGCTACAGTACTACGCTAGCAAAGGCTGCTTAGTCGAAAAACTAAACGAAGCATTATAAGTGCGCAAAAAATATTTCAAGGTCCATCATTAACTCAATTTGTCTTTCTTTTAGCCTTTCAAAAGGCAAAGACTAATTTTATTGGTGTTCACCAACATATTGATTTCTTGTAATTCAGCAGATAAAGACGCATACTATAAACATAATAAAAGGAGTTTTATTATGAACAAAAGGAATAAACTTTTTTCTTTGTTTTGCCTTCTGGGTTTTTCATTAACTGCCTGCCAGAATATCTCTTCTGCAACTACAAGTGCTGAAGCTTCAGATTTACCTTCTGTTACGACCTCTACAGATGAGCCTTCTTCAGATGTAGCCTCAAGTGAATCAGCTTTCGACAGTGAAGAAGAA
>JBAXZU010000075.1:0-8433 GCA_041670225.1 Bacilli bacterium
AATACCTCACTAAAGAACAGATTCAGGCTTACGAAAGTGATCCAATCGAGCTGGAACCTTGGGATCCATGCGGAAGTTTGGCCCTCTAAATTCAGTATTTAATTTAGTTTACAATGCACTATGAAAATAGTGCATTTTTTTATTAATTTTGTTCTATATGCTTATAATTTTAATAATAAAGTTTCAAGGTAAATCATTTCTTGTACCCAGAATAATGACTTAAAAAAATCCTGATTCCGATTCCCGAACAGAATCAAAACCAGGATCACTAATTCAGTCATTAGCCGTATAAATTTACTGGAACTGGGAAGAATAGAGAGAATAATAGAAGCCTTTCTGACCCATTAGGTAATCATGGCTTCCTTTTTCGATGATATTTCCGTCTTTCAGAACCAAGATAGTGTCCGCCTGACGGATAGTTGAGAGACGATGAGCAATGACAATTGATGTTCTTCCCTGAAGGACTTTATCAAAAGCATCAGTAATAAGCTTTTCGCTTCTGGTATCAACATTGGAAGTAGCTTCATCTAGGATAACAATATGGGGGTCAAGAAGCATGACTCTGGCGATAGTCAGCATCTGGCGTTCCCCGTCAGATAAGCCGCCTTTGGCGGAAATTAGGGTCTCATAGCCATCCGGAAGGGAATTGATGAAGGTTTCAGCATGAGCTTTCCGACAGGCTTGTTTAACTTCTTCATCAGTGGCAGAAGTCTTGGCATATCGGACATTTTCCATGATAGTCCCAGAGAAGATCCAGGTATCCTGAAGAACCATGCCGAAGGATTTTCGGATATCAGATTTCTTGAGGTTTAATCCGTCCACTCCGTTATAGAGAATCTGTCCGCCGGTTGGGTCATAGAAGCGCATCAGAACATTGATAATGGTAGATTTTCCTGCTCCGGTAGGACCGACAATAGCAACCTTTTCACCTTTTTTGATGGTCAGATTGAGTTTCTGAATAAGAGGCTGTTTAGGATCATATTGGAAATCCATATCTTTAAAGACAATTTCGTTGACTGGCTCAGATAAGCTGATAGTTCCCTCATCAGCATCATCAGGCGAATCCAAGAAGGCCGCGATTCTCTTAAAGGAGAAACTGGCCGTTTCATATTCACTGATGACTGAAGAAATCTCATTGAATGGCTTGGTATACTGATTAGTATAGGCTAAGAAGGAGGAAAGCTTTCCGACCGTCATAGCTAAGATTGGGTAGGCGGCTGAATAACCGATCATGACAATTCCCGAAATTCCGATAATGGCATAAATAGTATTGTTGACCAGTCGGGTAGTAGGATTAGTCCAGGAGGCCGAGAACTGAGCGATTTTTCCTTCTTTTCTTAAGGCTTCATCCCTCTTTTCAAATTCAGCTATGGAATCATCCTCATAATTGAAAGACTGGACCAATTCAGTATTATTAATGGTCTCTAAGGAGAGGGAAGTGAGGCTAGACATCAGCTTAGACTGCTCTTTGAAATATTTATGGGAGAATTTAGCGACAAACCTAGACATCATGATGCTCAGAGGGGATAAAAGAATTACGCCCAAGGCCAATATCCAGTTAGTGACAAACATTAGGACAATGGTAATAATAATGGAGATAACTCCCTGGATCAGCTGTTTGAACACGGAGAATATGCCGTTTGCCACATTTTCCACATCACCGATTTCCAGCTGAACCAGATTTCCGGTTGACTGCTGATAAATGGTTTCCACCGAAACTGAGTTGAATTTCCGGAAAATATCATCACGGATGCCTTTGACTATCTTCTGACTCATGATATTTACGGAATATTCAAAGATAAAATCGGCAAATGAGCCTAGCAGAGCTAAGACAGCGGTCAGAATGAGATAGATAGTAATAGCTTTAGCATCAATATCATAGACAAAGATATTCGTAAGGGGATCAATTGATCCAAAGGAATCAACACATTTTCCGACAATCATCGGTATTGATAACTGAGAAATCAAAAAGAGGAAAACCGAGATAGAAATGGTTATTATCATTTTCTTCTGAGGCAAAAGATAAGAAAGGAATTTTTTACGGGTATCCATATGCTAGGCCTCCTTCTTAGTCTGGGACTCAAAAGTCTCACGGTAGACTTCACAGTTCTGTAGCAATTCGGCATGATTTCCCATGCCAATCAGTTCACCGGCTTCCAAAACGAGAATCAGATCACAGTTTTCAATGGTGGAAACACGCTGAGAAACTATCACCTTGCTCATCTGAGGGAAATCAGTGGAAATATTGGTTCTGACCTTCTTATCAGTCAGTAAATCGAGGGCCGAGGTAGAATCATCGAGAATCAGCAATTCCGGTTGCTTCAGTAAAGCTCTGGCAATAGAGAGACGTTGTTTCTGTCCTCCGGAAAAATTCTTTCCGCCTTCTTCAACCTCATAGTCGAGATAATTATCATATTTAGCAACGAAATCATAGGCTTGACTCTGTTTCAGAGCCGAGGTTATCTCATCTTCAGTGGCATCAGCTTTAGCCATCTGCATGTTGGTTTTTAATGTGCCTTTGAAGAGAACAGATTTCTGAGGAACATAGCCAATCTCATCACGTAGGGAATGAAGAGGATAAGAACGGATATCTTCGCCTTTATAAATAATTTTTCCCTTAGTCGCATCATAGAATCTTTCAATTAGTTTGATTAAAGTGGATTTTCCGCTTCCGGTTCCACCGATAATGCCTAAGGACTGTCCCTTATTCAATGAGAAGGAAATGTTCTTCAAAGCTAGGTTTCCGCTATCTTTATAGCCTAGGGAAACATCTTGGAATGAGAGAATCTCTTCCCCTTCCGGTATGTCCCGTTTCTGACCTTGGCCATCATCACAGACAGAAGGATTCAAAGCTAAAACCGAATCAATACGCTTAATTGAAACCATGGATTTAGTGAATATCATAATAATATTGGTTAACTGAATAGTAGTGATGAAAATCTGATCCAGGTAGGATACTTCACTGATGATCGTGGTTGGTTCAATATTTCCGGAAGACATATCAAAGCCAGCAATCAGGACAATAAAGATCGTTGCCACGCTGACTACCGCAAAAGATAAAGGATTAATCAAGGAATTAAGCTTGGAGACGTGGATGGCGGAGTCCTGATAATCTTTAGAGGAAAAGGCAAAAGCTTCATTTTCATGCTCAATGCGGTTAAAGGCACGGACAACCTTGCTTCCTTCAATGTCATCACTGGTGACATTGGAAATATGATCGAGTTTTCCCTGAATAACAAGATATTCTTTACTGGCTCTGGCCATAACCACAAACACAATTATGATGATAATTGGTGTCATGGCTAAGAAGACTAAGCCAATCTGCCAGGAGAGGATAAAGGAAATCACTAAGGCACCGATAATAATAAAAGGGGCACGGACAATCAGTCGGATAAAGAAAAGAACTCCCTGTTGTGCCTGATAGGAATCAGAGTTCAGGATTGTGAGAAGCTTATTGACAGAAAAACTTTCCATATCTTTCTTGGAAAAGGAAAGGATTTTCTGATAAAGGGAATTCCTCACCAGTGTTCCGACATTAACAGCTGTTTTAGCAGCAATATACTGGGTAACCATAGTTGTGGCAAATCCCAGAACACCCATAATAAGGATAAAGGTTCCGCCAATCAAAGCATAATTCAGGAAGAGAGAAGAACCTACCCAGGTTCCACAGGATTTGATCAGCCGACCAAGGGAAGAAGTAAGAACTCCGGTCTCATTGGAAAAGCTTAAATCAATGACGGTTTTCATAATCAAAGGAATCATCAGATCGAAAACAGCTTCTATCATTTTAAGGGCTGGACCGAAAATAAAAGCTGGAAGATACTTTTTTACTGCATCCGAGAATTTACTAATCATATTACCTCCAAAAAAAGCATTACTATTTTACTTTATTTGCAATATGTTTGACACTTTATTTTTTTCTTTGCTATAATTGAAGAGCTAAGATTTATCTATGCGTCTTAGCTATTAGGTACGCCTAATAACATTCTTAATCAAAAATTAAGAGTGAGCCCTTCTTTGGGTTCACTCTTTCTTTGTTTAAAAGGAGGTCGGATGAATCAGGAAAAATTAGAAAAAGCTCAGGTTATTTTTCAGAAAACGGCTGATGAATTAGGAATTCAGCTGATTTCCGTCAACATAATCAATGATCCGGATTTGGGTGGAAAAGTCCTTCAGGTCTTCATTGACAAGGATTATTCCATTTCCATGGAAGACATTCAGAAATACACTGATATCGTCAACCCTCTGTTAGATGAACTGGATGAGGAAGATACCGATGGCTATGTCCTAGATATCTCAAGCGGTGGCTCCCAAAGGGAAATTCCCTTCTCGGACTTAGCCAAACTAACCGACCACTATCTTGATATAACTCTGAAGACCGGTGAAAAAATAACTGCCAAAAACCTTTCACAGGAAAATGGTGAATGTCAGCTTGTCTATTTCATTAAGGGAAGAAAAAAGAAGCTGTCCCTGAAGCCGGAAGATATGGTGTCAATCCGTATGGGTTACAAAGCTTAAAAGCTTATAAATATAAATATTAAAGGAGAATGTAACAAACATGTCTGAAGAAGAAATGAACATTGAGAAGACCGTCGAAGCTCCAGTCAAAGCTAAGAGAGGCCGTAAGGCTAAAAAGACTGAAGATCTTAATAAGATTACCGGTAAAGTCGATTCCGATTCCTTTATTTCCGCTATCGGAGAAATTCAGAAGGACAGCATGGTTTCCAACCAGGATGTAGCTAATTTATTAGCCAGCGCCATGGAACAGGCCTATGTTGAATGGTCCTATCCCGGACTTTTCCGTGACCGTGACTCAGCTGATCCAGTCAAAGAACTTGTCAAGGCCAATGTTGTCTTTGAAGATGATTACCATTCCTTCAAGATTTTTGATGTCAAAACCGTCTGCAATGAAGATGATATCATTGATGATTCCTATCAGATTTCACTTGAAGATGCTCAGGAAATCGATGCTGCCGCCAAGTTAGGCGATTCCGTCGAAATTCCCTTTGATGTCAAGCTTCTCAACAAGTCCTATGTCAGAAGAGTCAAGCAGCTTTTCATGTCCAAGCTCAAGGATTCTTCCCGTCAGGCTGTTCTGAATACCTATTCCACTCAGATTGGTGGATTGATTGAAGGTGAAGTCACTGCGGCTGATCCAATGAATAACACTTATGAATTATCTTTCGGCAAGGCCAGCGGTACTCTTAAGCGCGGTTCTTTAATTCCTCAGGATAGTTTTGCTACTCATGAAAGAGTCTTAGTCTATTTAGCTGATGTCTCTGACAAGACTAACCCTCCTTCATTAGTCATTTCCAGATCAAATGAAAAGTTCATCCAGAAACTTCTCGAGAAAAACATTCCTGAGCTTTATTCTGGTGCTGTCAGAATCCGCAATATCTCACGTGAAGCCGGAAGAAGATGTAAGGTTTTTGTCGAAGCCACTGTTCCTAACATTGATCCTATCGGAACCTGCATCGGACCTGAATCCAGCCGTATCAAGGCTGTCTTAAGTCCTCTTCATGGCGAAAAAGTCGATATTCTCAATTACCGTGAAAACAAAGCCCTTCAGATTATTGAAGCTATGAAGCCAGCTACTGTCATTGGTATGACCTGCCCTGATGATTTCTTCGATGAGAATGTCCATTATGAGGAACTTGAGAAAGAACCTGATTATGAATATCCCCGTATCACTGTGGTTGTCATGAATGGTAACCAGGGTGTTGCCATCGGTTCCGCCGGTGTCAATGTCCGTTTAGCCAGTAAGATCACCCAGTGCACCATTTCCGTCCTTCAGGCTGATGATGCTATCAAGCAGGGTCTTAAGTATACACTCACTCAGGAAATTGAAAAGCTCGCTAAAGTTGAGACTCCAGTTGAACCGGAAGCTGTCATTGATGAACCCATCAGTGAAGAGGAAGAAATCCCAGCTGAAGAGAATCAGACTTTCGCTGATGCTGAAAAAGCCGTTGAGACTGTCAGCCAGACTACTGAGCCTGAAACTGTTGCTGAGCAAGAAACTAAGCCAGCTCAGGAAGAAACTCCCGTTGCTCCTGTCAGTGAACCAGAAGCTGCCAAGGAACCTGAACCTGCTGAAGCTCCTGTCGAACATATCGAAATCAAGAATAAGCCAAAGATTTCTTTAGCTGAACTTGAAAGAGCTATTTCTCAGAAAAAGAAGACTTCTTCTGAAGGTAATTACTACAAGAAGAAGTGGAACAAGAATGATAAGGATGAGAAGAAGCAGGAGACCAGCGTTGCTGCTCAGACTGCTGCCATGCCTATCTATACTGAAGAAGAACTTAAGCAGTTAGATGAACAGGGCGAAGAATCTCCGTTCGATTATGATGATACCAACCTTGATTTAGATGATTTCGATGAAGAAGAATATTATAAGGATAACAAATAAATAACAATATGTCTTTCCAGGTAAACCGCATGGACTTAGTGTCCAGAAAATCCTATCCAAAAGAAAAACTTTTCCGTCTTGTCGTTAAAGACGGAAGCCTGGTTTTGGATATGGATGGCAGTCTGCCTGGAAGAGGTATTTATATCCTTAGAGATAAAAAGACTGTTGAAACTTTCTTTAAAAGAAAGATGTACTTCCGTTTCTGCAAAACTACAGATACCGACAGTCTATTGATGGAGATGAATAAATATGCTGAATGAATTAGATTACAAGCGTCTTGACAGTTATTTTGGCTTTGCCAGAAGAAAGCGTGCCTTGTTTGTCGGTTTGGAACTGGATGATAAGATTATCAGAAACAAGGTTTGCCTGCTTTTGATTCTCAAAGACTGTTCCCAACGAAGCCATGATGAACTCTTACGCTTAGCCAATGATGCAAAGAATGTGTGTGTGATGGAGTATTCCGGAAATTACCCAGTCCCCTTGTCAGTCGGATACAAATCACTGAAAGCCGTTGGGGTCACTGATCCCTATTTATCCAAAGAAATCCGTCAGCTTTTGCTGAAGGACGAAACAGATGTTAACCATAAGGAGGAGAACAAATGAGTAAAAATTTCAACGGAAAAAAGCCAAGTTTTGGCAAAAAGAACCAAGGTGAAGTTCAAGATGGTGTCTTTGTCTACAGTGGACCAATGACCCTTGACCAGCTTTGCAAGCGTTTAGGAATCTCTGCTTCCGAAACAATTAAAAACTTCCTTATGCAAGGAAAGATGATTTCTTTGAATACTACCTTGAATGACGATCTTATTGCGGAAATTTGTTTAAACAACGAACTTTATTTCCGTAAAGAAGAAGGTACGAGTGATGATTTCACTAACTGCAGTATTTTCAATTCGGCTGCTGATATTGATCCTCGTCCGGCTGTTGTCACCATCATGGGACATGTCGATCACGGCAAAACCACTTTGATTGACTGCATCCGTCATTCCAATATTGCTACCGGTGAAGCTGGCGGCATCACTCAGGAAATCGGTGCCTATCAGAAAACCGTCAATGGAAAGAAGATTACTTTCCTTGATACTCCAGGACATGAAGCCTTCACCGCTATGAGAGCCCGCGGAGCCTCCGTTACTGATATTGTTATTTTGGTTGTCGCTGCCGATGATGGAGTCAAACCTCAGACTATTGAAGCTCTCGATCATGCCAAAGCCGCCAAAGTTCCGATAATTGTTGCCGTCAACAAATGTGATAAGCCTGGTGCCCAGCCTGACAAAGTCAAGCAGGAACTGGCTAATTATGGCCTGATGAGTGAAGACTGGGGTGGAGATACTATGTTCTTCAATATCTCAGCCAAGAGAAATCAGGGTGTTGACTCTCTGCTTGAAGGTCTTGTCACTTTAGCTGACCTTCTCGAGCTCAAGAGCACCATTGACCGTCCCGCAATCGGCTCAGTCATTGAAGCTCAGCTTGATAAGAGAGAAGGTGCCAAAGCCACTCTCTTAGTCCAGAATGGTTCACTCCATGTCGGTGACTATCTGGCTGTCGGTCCTTTCTACTGCAAGGTCAGAAAGATGTCCAACGAATTCAACAAAGCTTTGAAATTTGCTACTCCATCTACCCCAGTCTCTGTCATCGGTCTTTCCGGTGTCCCGGTCGCTGGTGATAGATTTATGGCTTTCAGCAATGAAAAAGATGCCCATGCCGCTGCCGATAAGAGAGCTCAGGCCCTCATTGGCAAGGCTGACAACGGTGTCTCCTTAGCTGATGTCGCTTCCACTGCCGCCAATGGTGAAATCCCGACTATCAACCTGATTTTAAAGGCTGATACCACCGGTTCTGCCGAAGCCCTTAATTCTTCTTTAATGAAGATTGATGTTCAGGGTGCCAAACTCAATATTCTGCACTGCACTGCCGGCGATGTTTCTCAGGGAGATATCATCCTGGCTTCTGCCAGTAAAGCTATTGTCTTAGCTTTCAACGTCAAGGTCACTCCGGCCATGAAGGATATGTCTAAAGAAAAGAAAGTCGAA
>JBAXZU010000076.1:0-8306 GCA_041670225.1 Bacilli bacterium
GATAATTACTTGAATTTTCTATTAGGACATAAGGATAAACAAATAATAAAAGTTGTCAGTGGAATTAGACGTTGTGGTAAATCAACTTTATTTGAAATCTATAAACAATACTTGTTAGATCATAGTATTGAAAAGAGTCAAATCATATCTATCAATCTAGAGGATATTACTTATCAAGATAAAAATTATAAGGAACTTTATTTTGAAATTTCCAATCATTTAATTGAAGGTAAAATGACTTATATTTTTTTAGATGAAATTCAAAACTGTAAGAATTTTGAAAAAATGGTTGATAGCTTATTCATTAAGCCTAATGTGGATATTTATATTACCGGATCTAATGCTTATTTCATGTCAGGTGAACTTGCTACTTTATTATCAGGAAGATATGTAGAACTTAAAATGCTTCCATTATCATTTAAGGAATATTCAAGTGCCATTGATTCAAATAAATCAACGCTAGCCAAATATAATGATTATATTACTTATTCATCATTTCCATACACATTAAAATATCAGGATAACCTAAAGAATACTCAAGATTACTTACGTGGTATCTATTCCACTATTCTTTTAAAAGAAGTCGTCCAAAGATATAAAATCACAGATGTTATGATGCTGGAAAGTGTTACATCATTTGTATTTGATAATATCGGTAATAGACTAAGTACGCTAAATATCGCTAATATTTTAACTAACAATGGAAGAGCCATTACAGATAAAACAGTTGAAAAATATCTTCAAGCATTAATTGATTCATTAATCATCTATCAAGTTAAACGATATAATATTAAAGGTGGTCAATTATTAAAAACACAATCGAAATATTATGTAGCTGATTTAGGCCTCCGCTACTTAATTTGTGGCATCAAAGGTCAAGATGAAGGGCATATCCTTGAAAATATAGTTTATTTGGAATTATTAAGAAGAGGCTACAATGTAACAATAGGACAAAATGACACTAATGAAATTGATTTTGTAGCTACTAATCAAGAAGATACATTATTCATTCAAGTAAGTTTGACATTAAAATCAGAAAGTACTTATTTAAGAGAAATCACTCCACTTAAAAATCTAAAGAACAGTTATCCTAAATTAATCCTTACATTGGATGAAGCGCCAATTAAAGATGATAACGGAATAAAAATCATCTACGCTCTTGATTGGCTATTAAAATAAAAATTACAGCATCTTTAATTAGGTGCTGTTTTTTTAGCGTTTAATCCTCTCAAATTCAAGGGCTTTAAATTATCAGTTTCTAAATTGATGTCAGCAATTCTTCATTCCCCTTTAATCTATCAATTACATCCTGTATTTCAATTAATAGTGATTTAAGTCTAATAATTTCACTACTGAAATAAAGATTTTGTTTTCTAAGTTCATTGTTTAGAATTCTATATCCTTCATCATCTAGATTAGGTGTAGCACTATGAAGTAGTTCATATGCTTTAAGAGCATATTTATCAATCTCTTAAATTGCCACTACTTCATGTTCAATTCCAGCTCGCTTTAATGCTTCTCTTTGAGCACCGATTCCAGCGAATAATTCTATAACTTTTAATTTTGTCTTATAGAATTCCTCCTTCAGCTACTAAAGAAAAAATTCTATAAATCCAACAATATTTATTCATTTTCAAATCGTTGAAGAGTGCAAAAGTAGAAAATGCTGCATTTCAATTCAAAATAAAAAGATACTAAGACTCATCATCCTAATCTCTTCAAAATGGCTATTTTTAAATAAATAATCACTATTTTTCTTCATATGAAAGGTATTTTTGCAAAAAAATAAGGTTCGACACAATTCTCATTGTATCAAACCATTAAGTCTTTTATGGTGGAGCTGACGAGGCTCGAACTCGCTACCTCATCCTTGCAAAGGACGCGCTCTCCCAGGTGAGCTACAGCCCCAAAACTAGACTATATGAATATATCATTATTAAGGATATAATTCAATTATTTTTTTATAGTGACAAAAGAATTGAGAATGTTCTTTTTTGAAACTAATTTCTCTTCAAGATAGTTTTCAGTATAGCCATGGAAAAAGCCTTCTTTATCCTGTGACTCAATAAGGACTTTCATAGTCAGACCTTCTAATGATTCCCGATATTGTTTATCTAATTCAGCCGATAGGCTGATAAGCTTTCGGGTACGTTCCTTGCGGACAGACATTGGTACAACACCCTGTTTGATTCTCGCAGCAGGTGTGCCTTCTCTTTCTGAATAAGGAAAAGCATGGATTCTCATAAATCCGACTTTTCTGATAAAAGAACAAGTCATCTCGAAATCCTCATCAGTTTCTCCGGGGAATCCGGAAATGACATCAGTAGACAAGGCCGCATGAGGAATAGCTTCCTTAATCTTTAAAACCTTGGCATAGAAATCATCAAGAGAGTATTTTCGATTCATCAAGCCAAGAATATGTTGGCTTCCAGACTGAAGTGGCATATGAAAATGAGGACAGAGTCTTTGAGGATTATCTTTAAAGACCTGAATATAATTGTCATCAATCTGACTAGCTTCAATAGAAGAAACACGAATACGGAATTCATCAGAGATTTCTAGATGAGCCAACTCATTTAACAAATCTGAAAGATGGTAATTGGAATCTTCCGGATCCGTGTATGAACCGACATCAATACCGCCAATAACTAATTCCCGGGTGGAAGAAGAAAGAAGCTCTTTAGCTTCCTTAATTATCCATTCATGTTTCCGGCACCTAGAAATACCGCGTGAATAAGGAACGATGCAATAAGAGCAGTAATTGGAACAGCCATCCTGAATCTTGATTGTTGCCTTACTTAAATGTTCACCCTGACGGATAGACATTTCCTCATAAATAAAATGAAGCCAATCAGGATTTACATTATCAGCTTCCTCTTTTTCTTTAAGACAGGAAAATACCTTTAGACGGTTTCCCGTGCCATAGACACCAGTTACCCCTTTAATTGCTAAATATTTTTCTTTATGAATCTGGGATGAACAGCCCATAACAAAAATTCTGGAATTAGGATAATCACGGGAAATATCCCTGACGGCCTTCAGATCTTTATTTTCGGCTGTCTTTGTCACAGCACAGGTATTCACAATAAAAATATCGGCTGCAGTCTTACTTTCAAGGTATCCTAAATCAACCATCTTTTCACGGATGGATTCTGATTCATAAGAATTAATTTTACAGCCTAAGGTCAGAATATGAAAAGTCATTATTTTTTCATCCTCTGAGCAATGAGGTTTCGATTTTTTTCAGAATTATGCTGGATATCCTCATAAAGACGAGAGGAAATCAGTCCATATTCCTTCAGGTGCTGGAGAAATAAAAGCCGGTCATTGTTATAATAATCTTTCATGACCAGGTCGAGACGGTCAAAAAGATCTTCCATAACCGGTATCTTTATTCCTTCATCAAAAATCGGAATTTCTTCTTTAAGAGAACCACTTTTGTCAATGACAAAGATTGAACGGAATTCCGGATGATAAAAACAATCGGAATACTTACTTGAAACTCCTAATTTAACTAATCTGGTGAAAGAAGAATCAAAAAGAGAATTTCCGTATTCCAAAAAAGGATCAATAACAAAAGCTTTGCCATCATTGAGAACAGGGGAGTATTTTCCGGTTATGATACCAGAAAGCTCATCACAGTAAAGATGATTAAGTTCTTGAGGATAGGTAGGAATCAGAATTTTCTGGTTTTCATATTCCATGTAGGGAAGCCGAGAATGAGAGTTAGCGATAACCATCGGTTTTTTCAGCTGATCCAAAGTGTAGTTCTTCAGATAGTAATCAAGTCTCTTTTTACTTAACAAGCCAGTCAGAACAATATCAGCCCTGATCAATCCGAAAAGTGAGGAAACATCATTGAAGACATTTGTGACCTCATTAAACAAAGAGGCATGCTGATCAAAAAAGAACTGTTCTTCGGAATTCGCTGAGCTTTTGGGATTTGACCACATCAGGTATTGAAACATTGTTTGCATAATTATTATTTTACTATAAAAAAGAAACAGTATAAACAAAAAAGGAGAGAATTGCTTCTCTCCTCTAATGGTAATACTAAATATTCAGATTATGAATGTTTATTTTCCGGAAGGAATTTCTTCAGTCTTATCTTCAGAAGCGGCATCAGTCATGCCAATAGCACCGCTCTTTTCGCCCTTGTCTTTAAGAGCGTAGTTCATGATGATACCAAGAATCATGGAAACAGCAGTAGCACTGATAGTGATGAACGGTGAACCGGAAGGACCAAACTGTAAGGAAAGTCCGCCGATACCGGCAACCAGGATAACAGAGGCAATAAAGATATTCTTAGTATTAGTCAAATCAATATGCTGCTGAATAAGCATCTTGACACCGGAAGAAGCAATGAAACCATATAAGATCAGAGAGACACCACCAGTAACGCAGGAAGGAATAGTGCTTAATAAAGCAGTGAAAGGAGTGAAGAAACCGATAGCGACAGAAAGAATAGCAGCAAGAAGAACAACTTTGACAGAAGCAATCTTGGTAGTACCGATAACAGCAACGTTTTCTCCATAGGTAGTATTAGCAGCACCGCAGAGAGCACCAGATAAGGCAGTAGCAAGACCATCACCAGCTAAAGTTCTAGTCATACCAGGTTCGCCATTAAGAAGGTCCTTCTGAAGGATGTTTCCTAAATTCTCATGATCGCCGATATGTTCGCAGATAGTAACAAAGGCAACAGGAACAAATAAGAGAGCAACTTCACCGATTGAAGCCCAATCAAATTTGGAAATCTCATCGATATGAAGGAAGAGGAAGGCATTTTCATCATTCGGAACAAATAACTTGTAGTTGAAGAAGCTGGCAAAGGAAAAGTTTCCTTCACCAAAGATTTTGACAAAAGGAGTGAAATCAAAGATGTGGAAATATTCAACATTTCCTAAGTAATACCCGAATACGGTGAATAAGACAGCAGCAATATATCCGCTTCCCATACCAACAACGAAAGGAATAAGAGAAATCATCTTTCCCTTTCCGTAATGTGAGCAGAAAGCAGTGACAAATAAAGCGATAAGTCCGCAAAGAATAGCAATAAGATTATAGGATTTATCAGCACCAGCTGTGGTGATTCCAGAAGCAGAAGTAAGGTTGCTAATAGCAGAACCAGCTAATCCTAAGCCGATAACCATAATGACAGGTCCAACGACAATGGAAGGTAAAAGCTTATTAAGCCAACCAGTTCCGGCAAACTTGACAACTAAGGCAACAATTCCGTAAACAGCACCAACCATGAGCATACCTAAGATCAAGGCTAAGTAGTTATTTCCGGTAGCCTGATTCATCAGACCAACACCCATAGCAGAGATCATCGGCGAAATATAGGCAAAGGAAGAACTAAGGAAAACAGGTGACTTCATCTTGGTGATAAGAATATAGGCGATTGTTCCAACGCCGGCTGCAATAAGAGTCGGGGCGATGGCTAATCCAGTAAGAAGAGGAACAGTAATACAGGCAACCAGCATAGCTAAGATGTGCTGGACAGCAAAAATCAGCCACTGGCCAATTTTCTTCGGATTCTGATCGACGTCTAGAACCATACCATTAGGATTCTCGAATTCATTCATACTTCTTTTTCCTTTCCGGGCATAAAAAAAGGGGCCTCGAACGAGGTCCCTAACAGATACTAACAAAGGAAACAGAAACAGCGGTAGAGAAAGACTCTTTGTTTTTCAATTCGCTGAAACTGTTTTTTGCCTTTGTTAATTTCATGATTTATTTTTTCCCTGAGAGAAATTTTATAAAAAAAACAGCCTAAAGTAAAGAAATATTTTAACAACTTTTAAATTGAGTTATAGAAAATCGCTTTCAGAGCAATTTCAGCTGCGCCAGATTATTGATTTTCAGCGATATTTTTCAGGAGTTCAGGAAGTTCCTTTATTCCGTTGATGACAAAATCAGGGACAATTTCCTTGTCAACGCTTTTTCCCATGGAAATCCAGACTGTTTTAATTCCGGCATTAAGTCCGCCAAGGATATCACTTGAAAGAGAATCACCAATCATCAGGGATTCATTTTTCAAAAATCCCGGTATTTTAGAAAAGCCGTAATCAAAGAAACCGATATCCGGTTTATTCAGTCCAATTTCTTCGGAAATGAAAATTTCCTTAAAATACTGTTGCAAGTCAGAACTATCTAAACGTCCATGCTGGACTTTAGAAGTTCCGTTGGAAACAAGATAAAGATTATACTTTCTAGATAGTTCTACAATCGCTTCATGAGCACCATCCATATAATAATGGCCTTGGGAAAGATATTTTTCGTAAAGCATAGCAACTGAAAAAGGGTCGGCTAGACTATTGAGTTCATGAAGGAGAAGCTTAAAGCGATTCACCTTCACTTCAGCACGTGTAATCATACCCTTTTCCAAAAGTTTCCATTGGAAAAGATTAATAACAGAGTATCTATCAAGAATGCTTTTGGTTGGATTGATTCCGAATTCTTCTAAAGCTTTAAAAACCGCAATGTGTTCCGCTTTATGAAAATCGAATATGGTGTCATCTAGATCAATAAACAAATTTTTAATCATTGATTATGCCTCCCTGAAAACAAAAAAAGCCCAACTAATGGGCTGTTTTATTACGATGGAGCAAGCGACGGGAATCGAACCCGCATGACGACCTTGGCAAGGTCGAGTTCTACCACTGAACTACGCCTGCAATAATGGCGGATCTAGTGGGATTTGAACCCACGATCTTCTCCGTGACAGGGAGACGTGATAGACCACTACACTATAGATCCATTTATTGCTGCTTTCTCAAGCGCTCAAATATTATCTCAATATCACTAAAGAAAATCAAGACTTTTTTATTATTTTTTCAAACAAATCTTTTCCCATGGCAAACCTTGCAAATTTTTGAATAATGGGATTGTTTACGGCGTTTTTATCAAAAGTCAAAAAGATAATACAAAATCCTAGAGATTTGCTGTCTTATGAAAAATTTTTCACATATTGTCAAAATTTATGTTTACCAAAAATGCTTTTGTTATATAATAGGAAAGTATTCTTGAAAAGGAGAAAGACATGGACAAGCTTATTCTTTCAGAAGATGAAATCGCAAAAATCTGCGACCGTTTAGCTAAGCAAATCGATACTAAGCTCAAAGATAATGACAATGGAATTCCGATTATGCTGGGCGTTATGAATGGTGCTTTGCCTTTTATGTATGAATTAGTCAAGCATATCACTACCCCCTGTCAGTTAGATTCAATCAAAGTCTCAAGCTATGATGGCACTGGTTCAACCGGTGTAGTCAAAGTCTCCAAGGAACCTGATCATGATTTAGAAGGAAAAGATGTTGTCTTAATCGAAGATATCATTGATACCGGAATTACCATGCACTACCTTAAGGAATTCATCAAGAAGAAGTACAAGCCTAAAAATCTTTACATCTGTATTCTTATTAAGAGAAACAATCTCGAAATGAAATACGATGAGTTAGCTGATTTCACCGGTCTTACCACCGATGAACAGCGTTATATTGTCGGATTTGGTTTTGATTATTATGGACTCTTCCGAAATATGCCTTACGTTTTTGTTCCTTCAGTCAGGGATATCAAAGAATGGGGAACACTCATTGAAGATGATAAGAAGCTGACCGAAGATTACAAAAAGAATTCTAAATAAGAAACATAAAAAGGATGTCGCCAGCGGATTAGGTAAGACTCTCAATTGAGTCAAACCAGAATTCAGCCTTCAGCGGCATCCTTTTTTAATATAAATTTTTTAAATGTTTTCAGTCAGCTTAGCAAACAGATCCATTACTGAACGGATAGTATCATCCATATCAAAATATTTATACATACCTAATCGACCGGCAAAAGTAACTTTCTTCTCAGCTTCGGACTTTTTCAGATATTCCTGATATAAGGAAGCATTTTTCTCATTATTGACAGGATAGAAAGGATCATCGCCTTTCTCAAATTCCTTTGGATATTCTCTAGTAATGTAGGTTACTGGACTTTCACGGAAATTAAACCATTTATGTTCGGCAATTCTAGTAAAAGGAATATCTCTTTCAGTGTAATTAATAACAGCATTACCCTGATAGTTTTCCATTTCAAGTCTTTCAGTCTCAAATCTCAAGGTACGATATTGAAGTGAACCAAAGCAATATCCGAAATACCGATCAATTTCACCAGTATAGATAACATGCTCAGCAAGCTTATCCAATTCATCCTTATTTTCAAGGTAGTCGATGCCTAATCTGACTTCCGTTCCCTCAAGCATTCTTTCAATAACGGCAGTATAGCCATCAACTGGGATGCCTTGATAACGATCGTTAAAA
>JBAXZU010000077.1:0-8266 GCA_041670225.1 Bacilli bacterium
CAACTAACGCTGAGAAGGAAGGCTATACACCTAGCGAAAAAACGGTTATTCAGGGTATCAGTGATGTTTTCTCTGATGCACCTGGAAGACTTATTATTTCAACTTTCTCTTCCAATATCTCCAGAATCGAACAGATTTTAGAGACAGCCATGAAATTTAAGAGAAAAATCGTCATTTTCGGACGTTCCATGGAATCAAATATTGATGCTGCCAGAGAATTTGGATATATCAGAATTCCTGATAGCTGTTTTGCTACACCTGACCAACTCAAGAGTCTTCCACCTAGTGAAGTCTGTATTCTCTGCACTGGAACTCAGGGTGAGCCTATGGCTGTCTTAAGCCGAATTGGCCGTGGTGAGCATCGCTTCATTCATGTTCTTCCTGGTGATACCATTGTTTTCTCCAGTTCTGCCATTCCTGGCAATACCGGAGCCATCAACAGTGTCATCAACCAGTTAACACGTTTAGGTGCTTCGGTCATCACCAATTCTGTTCTGACTAACCTTCATGCCTCCGGACATGCTTCACGTCAGGAAATGCGTCTTTTCCAGAAACTGGCCCGTGCCAAGTATTTCATGCCTGTTCATGGTGAATACCGTATGCTGAAGCTTCATGCCGGCATTGCTGTTGAATGCGGAATGCCAAAAGATCATACTTTTGTCTGCGAAAACGGTGATTCTTTGATTCTTCTCAACCATAAGGTTACCAGAGGTGAACCTGTTCATGCTGATGCCATTTATATTGATGGAAAGTCTCCTGTCGGTTTGTCAACCAGTGTCATCAAAGACCGTTCTACCTTGATCAATGAGGGTATGGTCGGTGTCTATATGGTTCTTGATCCTAAGGGAAAATCTCTTGTCTATACTCCGGTTATTGAATCTCAGGGCTTTATTTCTTCCAACAAGCGGGCTTTGCAGCTGAAGACCGGTGAAATTCTCGGAATTGAAATCAACCGTCTTCTTAACTCAGGAAAGAAACTGAATCTTAATGATCTGAAGAATAACGTCAAATCAATCGTCTCTCACTATCTTTATCGTGAATCACATCGTAATCCTGTCATTATTCCGGTCATTATGAATCTGAATAACGAGAATTAAGAAAATGATCATCCTTGCAAGCCAGTCACCCAGAAGAAAAGAGATTCTGGAAGACATTCTTGGCGATATTCCTTTTAAGACAATCCCTTCCTCTTTTGATGAAAAAACCATTCAGGAAAAGAATGTCCATAAGCTTTGTCTGGAAGAAGCAAGAGGAAAAGGTAAGACCGTTTCCCTTGATAATCCGGAAGATTATGTCATCTCCAGTGATACGATGGTCTGTTATGACAATAAGCTCTTAGGCAAGCCTAAAGATTATCAGGATGCTCTTGATACTTTGAGAATGCTGAGCGGAAACACTCATGAGATTGTCACTGCCTACAGCATCTTCAAAAATGGTGAGGAACTTCTTCACCGTGTCTGTATAGCTCATCTCTTTATTGAAAAAATGGCGGATCTGGAAATTGAAGAATATCTTGATACCGGATCTCCGTTTGATAAAGCCGGAAGCTACGGTGTTCAGGATTCTGATTTCATCACTTCCAAGATTGTTGATGGCGATATCTTCACTATTATGGGTCTTCCACGTGATGATTTAGAAGATGATCTGGTTAAGCTGAAAATAATTGACTGATAATTAAGCTAGGCCTCCTTTCTTGGGGCCTAGCTTTTCTTCTGTTATTGATGCTTTCTGTCTGATCCTGACTGTTATCTTTACTGTTTTATCTGCTAATGAAGAAGAGAGAAAGCTTTTACTTAGAAAAATGAAATCAGTCGCCTTTACAACTGTTTTTAATGCAATATTTTAATTTAGCTTCCCTAAATTCTTCTTTTCTTACTGTTTTTGTATTATTATTGATAATAGATAAGAAAAGGAGTATTTATGGATTTAGAAAAACAAATAAAGACAACCGAAGAGTTTCTCGAGTATTATTTTCCGACTTTCCGTAAAGAAAAATTCTTAGATGGCTATCTGGTATCATTAGAATTTTACTTTCAGGATAACGATCACCTATCCTCATTCTTTATCCGAAGAAATGAGGATGGTACCTTCTTTGTCCATGATTTCGGCAATGCCCTTGATTATCTTTCCTCAAATGCTGATATTTCTGACTATGATTCAAAGATTGAGAATATTTGTGTTTCTTTGGGCCTGAAGCAGGAAAAGAACCTGATAACCAGGATTCTCCCAAGTCTTGAATCCAAACAGACTATGATTGCTTTCTCACATTTCATTCAGGGAATTAGCCTGATTGGCTATCTTTATCTGGAGTAGTTAAGATGAATAACAAAGAATTTTTAGATGAAAACTATCTAGATTTTTCTTCCTTAGATGACAGCTTTCTGACAAAGCCTTTTGATTCTTTATCCTTTGAAGAAAAACAGCTCTGTCTTTTCTCTCACTTCCAAAAAGCCTATCAGGATGGTGATGAAGAAAAGATGACTGAACTAAGAAAACAGTACAATAGCTTGATGGAGAAACAATAGAAAAAGGCACGAATTTACGTTCGTGCCTTTTAATTTTATTCGTGTGTTTGTTCTTCCATTGAAGAAGAAACAACTTTCTGGTCTTCAACGAATTTTTCAGCGACTCTCTTTTCGGAGACACTTGCTTTAGTTTGTTCGGTTTCAATTTTCTGAGTGACGACAACCTGAGGATAGGCTAAGTCGATGTTATTCTTCAGCAACACCTGACGGTATTCTCTCATTAAATCTCTTTGAACCTGATAACGGTCTTCTTCACTACATTTGGCAACGATAGTAATGACGACATTTGAGTCTCCGTAGCTAGAAACACCTTTGTAGAAAGGTCCTTCAACAATGGCGGGAATCTTTTCTTTGAAGATAGGGAAGGAATCCTTCAGAACTTTTTCAACCTTTTCAATAGCGACATCATAAGGGAATTCACAGTCGACAACAGCTAAGGATAACTCACGGGACATATTGACGACATTAGCAATATCGGAATTGTTGATGATTTTGATATTTCCGGCAGCATCAAGAATCTTGGTGGAACGGATACCGATTTCAGAAACAGTACCGCGGAAGTTATCGATAGAAACGATTTCTCCGACATTGTATCCATTTTCGAAGATGATGAACATTCCGGCAATGATATCAGCAATGAGTGACTGAGCACCAAGACCGATAACCAATGTTAAGACACCGACTGAGGCAATGAGAGCGGTGGTGTTGACACCAAAGGCTTTCAGAACCAGGATGATAAGAGCAATTGCACAGCCGTATTTGACAAAACCGTCAAATAAGGTGATGACTGTCTTGGTACGATCTGATTTCTTCATCTGGGCCTTGAAGATTGTTCTCAGAATCTTGCTGACTGCTGTAATCAGGATAATATAGATGATGCAGCTGATAAGAACAGGAACATGAGCCATGAAGGTGGTGATGAAGGCATCAATATCCCAGACATTCTCTTTTACCCAAAGAGTGAACTGGGAATCAGGAATTACCTTTTCAACAACAATGCAAACTACCCAAGCTAAGATGAACAGGATTCCTAAAGCTATCTCAATGATGAGAAAGATTTTCTTTCTCTGAGCTTTCTTTAATTCTTTGTCTTTGTTTTCCATAATGTTTTCTCCTTACATTTTTATGGTTATGACTACGGTATGGTTACAGTCCCGTCGAAAGTGAAATAGGGGTTTCCTTTTAGTGTCATTGATTCAGCCAGAAGGGCTTCTTCCAGCTTTGCCAAATCTGAATCATAGTTGAGAGCGAAGCTTGCACTGGTATGAACTTTGACAGAAGTGACGGTTCCGGTGAGGCTGAGCGTATAGGTCTTATCAACTAAATCGGAATTTTTTAAGGTGAGTTCTTTTAAGAGTGTATCATCTTCGGCATAGATTTGGAGGGAAGCTTCAGTATCACCATAGATTTCAAGAAGATAGATGTCAAGATTGGTAGTACCATCTTCCTGAGCCTCCAAAGATCCGTAGGGACCATAATTAATAGGAGCCCAGATTGTTCCTGAAGGATAGAATTCGTTTCCGACCTGATAGTCAACCAAGCCCTCTTTGGAAGAAATAACTTGTCCGTGATAGAAGTATTCGGCCATTGGGAGATCTTCGATGACAGCAATCTTGTCGGTACCTTGATAGAATTGATGAATGAGATTGTCTTCTTCATCGTAATGATCTAAGTCAATGTTGTAGTAGAGAGAAGTGTCACTGCTTGAGAAGCCGAGATTGAAGTAGATATTCATGGTTCCGTCATCGTTGGCCGTGGTGACCATGTTAGTCGGATTAACCCAGTTTATATCGTAGGAAGCTGAGCCTACCTGGGAGGTATCAATGCTGATTGTCTGTAATTCACTAAGAGGCTGATCATTTCCGTCAAAGGATTGGAAGGTGTAGTCATATTGTCCGGCTTCGATTTCGGAGGTTTCAGCTGCTGAAGTGTTAGCTGGTATGGTTAGGGTTTCATTGTTTGAAGTATTGATGAACTTTGAGTAGCCATCTTTCGGTAGGTAGGAATCGATATCAAGCTGGATTCGATAAGTTGAATAACTATAGCTTTGAACAACACGGGCTGAGGTCAGTTCACTTTCATAAGGCATATCCTGAGAGACTGATTTTTCGAATTGATAGCTTCTTCCGGATGGTGAAGAGAAGGAATAGATGGTCTTGACTTCAATTTTCGTAGTATTATCGGGTTTATCAATCTTTAAGGAGTAAGTATTCTGGTCATCAATTGATGGATGATAATCCTCAGTGGTAGTGGTCTGATCATCTTTGGTGAAGGTAACTTCTATTGTTGCCTGACTATTGCTGGCCGATATTTCCTTAAAGGATCCAGATATATCAATGTCAGCAGAATTGATAGTAATAATAGGATCATTGATGATTGATTCATCATATGGTGAGGTGAAGAAGGAATAATAGGAACTTTCATATGTGTAGGTGACTTCATTGATTGGAATCAGCATTTTATACTGGAGCTGAGAATAATCATCATCTTTGTTAACGGTGAAGTTTATGAGATTGGAATTGATATTGAAGTCTAAGGTTTCGTTCTTGATTACTTCTGAGTCAGCGGATAAATATTCTAATTCCATTTGGCAGCCAAGATTATTGATACTGGCTCCCAGAACTTCACCACTGAAGCTATAATCGGCTTCAGTTTCAGTAACATCTATATAATTGATATAGGTGGCATTCTCAGGATATGCTAATGAATAGTCATATTGTCCAAGAGTGACTGGTTCTTCTTCACCTTTTGTTCCTTCGATAGAAATGGTATATTCACCAGATGGTATATTTTCCGCTGAATTTGTAAAGTATTTTCCATTATTTTCGGTATCACGATAGATAACTTCAGAGAAATTTTCTCTTTTTACCTGCGGTACATATACTTCTTCAGGAATATTGTAGAAAAGCAAGAGTGAGAAGCTGTCGTAAAGGTCATAGAAAGAGGAAAGATAGATATTGTATGACAGACTGAGAGTGGCGTTGTCCTGAACAAATGAGCGGGAAACATCAAAATGAAGGGAAGCCTCGTCAGCTTTCAGGGTATAGAAACTCTTTGTGTAATAATTGGTTGATTCAGTTCCTTCTTTTCTTAAGGAAAGAGTGTAGTTGGTATAAGGACGTAAATCATCAATGAATTTCTGGTCTGAACCATTTTCTATTTCAAATGATTGGGAATCAAAACTTGATTCAATATACATTTTATAAGTGCTGTCGGCCGATAGATTACTAACATCGTAATCAAAAAGAACATAATCACTTCCGATATTGAGATTAGTGACTTCCACTGTCGGTGGAGTGACGGTGATGTCATTGATAACGATTCCGTAGGCTGCACCGCCAGCAATAACTAAGGCGGCAGCTGATGAAGAAACAACAACTGTGGAAACTGTGGATGATGAGGCTGAGGCACTGACCTGAGCTGTGGCGGTAGTTGAAGAAGCGGCCGGAGTATTGGAAAGGGAATTATTCAGATCTTTTTCGGAAAGCTTATGTTCTTTCTTGCTGTTTTCAGCGACAGGCTTCTTAGTATCCTTATTAACTTCAGGTGCTGAATAGTTCTCAGTTGGAGTGTCAGCATTTTCCTTAGCAAAATATTGTTCAGTCTTAAAAGCCTGAAACTCAGGAATCCTGGTTTCTTGGTCTAATTGATTGAATTCATAGTCCGCAATTCTCTTTTTCATTTTTTATTTAATATAGTATACTTGTTTTTTTGTTAAACACAACTTAAGTTTGTTTGTTTTTTATCAAAATAAAAGGGGAGCAGATGCACCCCAGTTTTTGCTTATTTGGAATTAAGAGCTTCGTTGATGGCTCTTTCTTCTTTGGAAATGTTATTAAGCTCAAATTTAATTTTGAGATTATCACAGATTTCTTTGAGAGTACCATCACTCTTGATACGAGAATCAGAATCACATTCAATTTCATAATCGATGACATCGCCATAAGTGTTTTTGGAAATGTTGACCTTGCTGGAATTGTATTCACATTCTCTTCTTTCGGTGGTGAGCTCAGCTAAAATCTTCAGATTATCAGGATTGATATGGAGGATTTCAAGGAAGTCACGGATTTCACCTTTAGGAATGATATTGGTCTTGACTAAGCTGGTAGCTTCCTGAAGATTCATAGTCTGATTCTTTTCTAAAAGACCTTCAGATAAAGGAGCCTTCAAAGTGAGCTTAGCATTTCCTTCACGGGTTCTAAGTCTGACAATAATGCCAAACTGCTTTAAAATTCGGTCATCCGAATCTAAATAATAATTCGATTGTAACTTTACGGTTGGAAGAAAATCGAGGGTTTTCTTAACTTTTTCGTAATCTTTTCTGCTTAATAAGACTTTGGACTCTATTTCGATGATGTTGCTTGCCATAATTAAACCTCTTTTTTGTTACTAATATGATACAATAGCAACGGGAAAAATTAAAGCAAATATGTTTTTTTGCTTTCTTTATTTAGTATTTCCGGAGGTTCAAAATGGGTGAAGTTTGGCAAATTGTTCTTGTCTGTCTTGGATGTGTGCTGGTTTTAGTTGGGGTGTTTTTTATTATTAGGCATTTTATTCATTCATCGAAAGTCAAGAAAGGTGAAGAGAATGTTCAGAAGGCTTTAGTTTCAACCACTGATTCATTAGCTGATAAATTTGGTGGAAAAGACAACATTCTTTCCATCACTCAGTCAGGATCAAGAGTTTCAGTCATTGTCAGTGATATCAAACTCATTGATAAGGACGGGATCACAAAGGCTATTGATAATGTTATGTTTATGGGAACTAAAATTGTGTTTGTTATCGGTAGTGATTCTTCTAAGTTCAAAGAACTTTTGGAGTCAAAAGCTGCAAATAAGGATAATAATAACCAATAAAACCGCTTCTTTATCCTGAAAGCTAGGAAAAGAAGATAATTATTGGTAAAATTATATATTGTTGTTAATAAGGAGAAGATAATGTTACAAGTATCAAATATTTCAATGCAGTTTGGAGGAAGAGTCCTCTTCAAGGATGTCAATGTTGCTTTCACTCCGGGTGAATGCTATGGCATCATTGGTGCCAATGGTGCCGGAAAGTCTACTTTGCTAAGAATCATTTCCGGTGATTTGGAACCTACTAGCGGTGTAGTCACTAAAGGAGCCAAGGAACGTCTTTCAATTCTGAAGCAGGATCATAACGCCTATGATTCCTATGAGGTCATCAAAACTGTTCTCATGGGTTATAAGCGACTGGTCGAAGTCATGGATGAAAAGGATGCCTTATATGCTAAGGAAGACTTTTCCGAAGAAGACGGAATCTTATCAGGACAGCTCGAAACTGAATTTGCTGAGATGGATGGTTGGAATGCTGAATCCAATGCTGAGTCTTTATTGGTCAGCTTAGGAATTCCTAAAAATCTTCACCATAATCTGATGTCCGAACTGGACGCCAGAATGAAGGTTAAGGTTCTTTTAGCTCAGGCAATCTTCGGCGAACCGGATATTCTCATTCTTGATGAACCTACTAATAATCTTGATGAAAGAGCCTGTAAATGGCTGGAAGAATTCCTTATCGATTTCCAGAACACCATCCTGATTGTTTCTCATGACCGTTACTTCCTTAACCGTGTCTGCACCAGAATTCTTGATGTCGATTATAACGAAATCAATCAGTTTGTCGGAAACTATGATTTCTGGGTTAAATCCTCTCAGCTGATTCAGTCTCAGCTTAAGGATCAGAATAAGAAGAAAGAAGAAAAAATTAAAGAATTGGAGGAC
>JBAXZU010000078.1:0-8264 GCA_041670225.1 Bacilli bacterium
AAATTGCCGATTTTATTTAGGTTTTGAAAAATCCAAAAGACTATTAGATATACCTTCAAGGATTAGTAGGAAAATGTTGAAACCTACTTCCAGAAAGATTTTTGGAAATACTGACAAAAGCTTTTTTTCTATATAATAAATTCTTTGATTGGTTTTTTCGAAAAAAGTGTATTTTCTTAGAATCATGCTTTTACCGGAAAAGAAAAAAACGGGTCTCCCCGTTTTCATTTTTCGGTAGTTATTATTATCTTATATTCTATTATATATAGTTTTCTTTTATATTATGCGCTTTACTTACCGAAGAAAGCTTTGTCTATTTCTTCCTGAGTAATCTGACCCAAACGTCTGACCTCTGGCTTTTCCCCAGAAAGATCAACAACCGTAGTTGGACATCCGGAACCGACTGGTCCATTAATACCACTTCTAAAGCCTTTAATACCAGTGAATTGTTTGTCGATTTCAGCAAAAGTCAGAAGCGGAGGTTCACCAGATTCATTGGCACTGGTAACCTGAAGCGGAAATTCCAGCTTATTAAGGAAAGAAAGTAAATCAGGACTATCAGGAATTCTGACTCCAACTAGAGCCGAGGATGAATTCTTTGATACTACTTGACTAGGAACCTGACTTTTGGGTTTTAACAGAACAGTCAAAGGGCCGGGGAGAAATTCATCAATTACTTTTCTGGCACCAGCTGAGATTTCAAAATAGGAATTAATATCGAAATTAGTTCCTACCATAATAGAAATAGGTTTGTTAATATCCCGGCCTTTTCCTTCACATAATGTTTTTAAAGCTTCAAAACTATCCCAACGGATGGCAAAACCATAAACAGTCTCGGTCGGAAGTGCGACCACAAATCCGTTTCTTAAATCCTCAACTGCCTTTTCATCATTAAATGATAAAGAAATCATATTATGTCTTTAGTCCTTTTTATTGTTTGAAACCGAATATGCTGAAAATTAAAAGTAAACAATTAGTCTGATATTTCCTCAACAACGAAGAAATCAAAGGGTCTAGCCTTAATAAGACTGGCAACCACTGAGGAAGGAAATACAACTAATTCCTGATTATAGATAGAAACATTGGAATTGTAGGCTTTCCTAATAGTCTTGAGTCGGGCATCAGTCTGAAGAAATCCCTCAGCCTCCATATTAAAGGCTGAAGTAGAAAAATCCGGAAACTCTTTTTTGACTTTTCGGTTAATTGCCTCAGCATCAGCATTGATTCTGGACAAAGTCAGAATATCGCAAGCTTGATCTAAAAGAGAGAGATCTTCCTTTACAGTCAAAAGCAAATCTTCACCAATTAAGGAATTTTCCTGAAGAAGCTGAAGCTCATTTAAAAGATATTCAGTTTTCTTTTTGACATTCAAAGAGATTTCCGAGGTGTTTTCGGCAATCTTCTTCTTAGCTTTGGAGAAAAACTGAACCTTGCGTAAAGACCATATGAGGCAACCTAAAATAAAGATGACCAAAATGCTAACGATTACGATAATCGAGATGATTTCAGCACCCAACAACGCTTTTGGCATATTTTACCTAGCCTTATTTATTTCTGCTTTTTCTGTGTGAATTAAGAATGTTGACATATTCTTCTTCGGCAGGAGAAGAATTCTTAAAATAGGCATAATACTGAGTATAGGAATAGTTATAGTGAAGGCAAAGATCTTTCACAATAACCTTAGTATCGGAAGTGGAATAAACCTGCTTGATAGCTGCAAAATGAATGATATCTTTATCAGCATCAGCCGGTAAATCAGAAATTTTGCTAGTATCAGCAATCAGAGCATCACAATCTTCAATAGCCTTTGCTAAAACCCGTTCTCTTCTCTGAACAGCAGTCTCAATTTCAGGCTTTGGCTTAGCAACAGCCTTTCTTCTGGGAGCATCCTCAATTTCATATCTAGACTTCCAAAGTCCGATATTTCCATAGATTCTGGTTTTGCCTAAAATACGGATAGATAAACCATTGGAAGTAAAAACTTCAACTGGATCATCTCCGGCTTTGACAGCATCCATAACCTTCATAGCAAAATCTTCGGTGAAAGTAATCTTTGAAGGGGTGCATCTAACAACGTTGGGATTCTTATTCAGAACCATGATCGCATGATCAGTGAATTTCTTTGTAGCCATAACTAGTCCTCCTTTTCCTCGTTTTGACTGTTGGTAACATCCTGCTCTTTATCATTTGTTTTTTCAGATTCAGAAACTTCTTCGCCTTTTACAGGTTCAGCCTCAGTAGTCACTTCTGACTTTACTTCTTCTGCATCCTTAGAATCAGCCTTTTCGATAACTTCAGAAGCAGCTTCAGCGACAGGGGCAGGTATGAAGATGGACTTAAGGCTTTCAATAGATTTTTCAGTAGTCTTAATAAGCAGAACCGGAACACCGGCATAAGTTTCGATATGTTGGGCAAAAGATTCAGTCGACAAAGAAATAGAGCGGCTTTGCTGTTCATCAACAAACAGCATTCCTACACGCTTTGGATCTTTGGCACCCTCGGTGCAGGCTTTCTTGTACTCAGCCTGGGAAATATCATATCCGCCAGGAACAACAACCACCAATCTTGAAGGATTGCCTTCAACGATCTTATCGACTGCGGTATAGAAAGTCTCATATCCAGGATAGATGATAATATTCTGAGAATTCTTAGGAATCAAACCATTGGCAGTAGCTAAAACATGAGTATTTTCTTCCGGAAGCTTTCGGTTCTTAAGAAGATAATCAATCTGATCAGAGGTGATGGTTTCATCTTTGATAAGAGTTTCAGCAATAAGTTCAACATCTTCCTTATGCTCAGTGAGCAGCTTGCGAGCCTGTTCATGGCACTCATCGATGATCTTGCGGACAGCCTTATCAATCTCAAAAGCAATATTAGTGGAATAATTAGTCTGATTGGAAGTGTAGTCTCGGCCAAGGAAAACTGATCCTCCTGGTCTTTCATACTGAATAAGTCCTAATTCACTCATACCATACTGTGTAACCATGGAACGGGCAATATTAGTTGCAACTTCGATATCATTAGAAGCACCAGTTGAAACATCACCAAAGAAGATTTCTTCGGAGGTTCTTCCGCCTAAGTAGCCAGTAATTCTGGCCATAAGCTGATTCTTGGTCATAAGGAAATGATCCTGGGAAGGAGTCATGAGAACATGACCGCCAGTTCTTCCACGGGGAATAATGGTGATTTTCTGAACAACATCAGAATAAGGAAGGAAAATACCGATAACGGCATGACCGGATTCATGATAGGCAACCTGCTTTCTTTCAGAATCCTCAAGATGAGACTTCTTAGCAGGTCCGGCAATAGCACGATCAATAGCTTCATCAATATCCGGAGTAGTAATAACAGCGCGATTAGCTCTGACAGCCAAAATAGCAGCTTCATTCATGATGTTAGCTAAATCAGCACCAGAGAAACCAACAGTTCTTCCGGCAATGACATCAAAATTGATTTCCGGAGAAAGTTTCTTATTTCTGGCATGAACTTTAAGGATGGCAGCTCTTCCTAAACGGTCAGGAAGATCAACAGTAATATTACGGTCAAAACGTCCAGGTCTGGTAAGGGCCGGATCAAGAACATCGCTTCTATTGGTAGCAGCCATGACAATGATTCCGGAATTATCTTCAAAACCATCCATTTCAACGAGCAATTCATTCAAAGTCTGCTCACGTTCATCGTTTCCGCCACCTAAACCAGCACCTCTCTGTCTTCCGACAGCATCGATTTCATCAATAAAAATCAGACAAGGAGCATTTTTCTTGGCAGTCTTGAAAAGAGAACGGACACGGCTTGCACCGACACCGACATACATTTCGACAAAATCAGATCCGGAAATAGAATAGAAAGGAACATTACCTTCACCGGCAACAGCCTTAGCAAGAAGGGTTTTACCGGTTCCTGGAGGGCCGACTAAAAGGACACCATGGGGAAGCTTGGCTCCCAATCTGGTGTATTTATCAGTGGAATGGAGATAGTCAACCATTTCAACTAATTCAGCTTTAGCTTCATCACAGCCGGCAACATCAGCAAATCTGACTTTGGATCCAGTCTGTTTTCTGGCAACACCTTCAACAAAACCGCTCATGGCACCAGGTCCAGAACCTGCACCCATGGACTTATACATCTTATTGATAAAATAGAAAACAAGAATAAGAATAAAGATACCAAAGACTAAAGGAATAACCCAACTGGAAATGCTGCTGGTTGATTCAGTGGCAAAGAGAAAAGTTGAATTATAGACATAATAAGAGGTGAAAGAAGTAACGCTATCAACAGTAACACTGGTCTGAGTGTAGTTAACAATCGGAACAATATAATTTCTATAATAGCTTTCATTAATAGTCGAAGAATAACGGTAAGTAGTCTTAACCCCATTTCTTAAAAGTGAGTAAGTACCGCTAAGAGTATAGACATCCTGGAAACTGTAAAGCTTAGTAACACCTAAAGTAGTGTTGTAAGTCGGAGCATTAATCAGGTATTTAGCCAGAGTGCCAGGTTCACTGACATCCCCTTCTTTAGTTGATCCAGCCATAATGACAGCCGATGTAGTCCCAGTATCGCCAATGACAAATGAGCCATTAACAATGCCTTCATTGTCTTTGGTTGAAAAATCAGGATAACCTTCTGATGTCACATCAGCCTTACCGTCATGATTAAGGTCAATATTATAGACAATATCATTCTGAGAATAAGAGACTGTTGGAGTCGAATTACGGAAAACAAAATAGTAGAGCATCAGAACAATAACAAGGATAAAAGCCAAGGCAAAAATAATTACGCTGATGTAACCTTTGGGCTTTTTCTGAGCCGGAACTCCATTAGGCTGATTATTATTCTGCTCGGGTTTATTCTGATTATTATTATCGTTATCAGAAAAATTCATTTCAACTTTATCTTCAGGAAGGAAGGCATATTGAATGTTGTTTTCGTTTGGTCTCATTTGGAAACCTCCATTAGTAGCTATGAATAGCATTGCACACTATCAATAATATAAGAGAAATGGCATAACAATTCAAGAAAAACGCAAACTAATATTACTTTAAAAAATAGTTTTTTCAGCCAACTAAAGCGTTGTTTCTCATTAATTAATATTTATTGAAACAAAAAAACGCTCTAATGTTCCAGTTATAAAAAACTGCTCTTACCAATAAAGGGCAGGAGCAGATAAAAATATTTTTTATTTTGTTTTGATTTTTCCTTTGAACTTGCCCTTTGAAGGATGAACAAGAACAGCTCTTCCCTGATTCTCAGCCATAGCTTTGGTATATTCCATAGCTTCAGCCTTAGTGTCGAAAAGCTTAATGGCTTTTTGTCCGCCAGCATACTTAACCTGCCATTTTCCATCTTCTCTTTTGGCAACATGATAAGTCTTGGCAACGTTAACTTTTTTTCCTTCGGATGCTTCAACCTCATTCGTCTCAATAGCTTCTTCAGTCTGTTTAGCTTTCTTTTCGGCCATAAAACCCTCCTATTAACACGTTAAACATAAGAATATGTTACTCTTATTGAAATACTTTTTATAGAGTTTTTTAAAAAAAATGAAACAATTTTCTATAGTGGAAGGTCTTTTTTGACAAAAACTCTCATTCCAGCAAAATAAGTTACTACTCCTATCACCAGCAGACCTAAATACTTAAACCAGAAGATGTTCGAACCCGAATAAACAGAAAAGGCATCATTTAAGGACATAATTGTCAGGAAATTAAAGAAATTCATGGCCGGAATTCTCATAAGGCTAGGCATGGCCTCCATACCGAAAAGTCCCATGATAGCACAAATATAAAAGAAGATATTCACTCCTCCGCCTAAGGCTATAACATAGCGGGTTTTGTTGAAAATACAGGAAGAAAGGAAACAGATTCCAGAGATAGCAAACATCACTAGGAACTGACCAAGGCTATACAAGGCTAAATCATGAATTGAAAAGGAAGCAATCAGGTCCTGACCACCTATGGCAATGCCAACGGTTCTGGCAATCAATGCTCCTAGGAAAAGAAGTAAGGAAAGGAAAAGTTCGGTAATAATCAAATAAACCGCTTCAGTATTGACAAAAGTGGAACGTTTCACAGGAGTTGAAAGAGTAAAAGCTAACGATCCGGTCTCAACCTTCTCCGCCACCAGACTGTTTGCCAGAATGATTGTATAAACCAAAGGAAGAAGAACGCAGGCAATTCCAAAGGTGACAATACCGATAAAAAAGCCATAAATATTGTTTTCAGCCACCGAAATCAAAGAATCCGAAACTCCTGACGGCAGAGAATCGATAACTCCTACCGACCCCTTAACTAAGCCAATAAGTATACTATCTACTTCTGATTTTCCTAAACTTTGCTGATAATCACGTATTGAATTATAGGAAGCAATTCCACTATTGGCATACGAATACAGAGTTTGAACAATCTCTGGACCACTCATTGAGTAATCCTGAACCGTTATTTGATTGATATCGGTAAAAGAAGTTCCTTTCTCTTCATTAATTTCCTTAAGAACTTCTTCTTTGGATTTTTCGACAATATCATTTACGGCTTTTTCAATCACCTGACCATCAATGATTTGATTATTCTGAACATAGAAATTCCGGTTCACCAGGAAATCTGCCATAAATGATCTCACGGATTCCTCTATCATATCAAGACCTTCCTGAGCATCCTCTTTAGCTTTAATGATTTCCTCAGGAGTGTAGGCAACACCTGTCAAAGCCTCTTTTCTCATTTTCTGAAGTAGATTGGATTGCATTTCCATTCCGTTCTGAACCCGGACAAAGAGAGAAGGGTCGAAATGATCAACCTCAACTTCTTTTTTGATTGGTGTACCATTAGTGGCAGTTTCACCTGTTTCTTCATAGGTGATTGGCCAACCTAAATCGGAGGTCTTATAAATCACCTGGAAAGAAGGCAAAGTTTGGTAAAAGGCAACCTCAGCAAAAGAAGAAATCATAGATGAGATAACCAAATCAGAAATAACCTTGCTGCGGTAATTATCTTGGTTGGCTAGATACTTTTCTTTATCCGTTAAATAAGCAGTATTAAGCTTTTCGGATAAATCAATCAGCAGTTCCTGCTGCTCACCCGTAGCTAAGAAAGGAAGAACCTGAATTACAGTGCTAGCAATAGTAGCCGAGGACTCACTTCCGTTAATCAAAATATTTTCAAATGCAGTATGGAACGAGGAAACGACTATCTGTTGGTTAGTCTGACTGACTTCCAACTGACTATTCAGTTCGGAAGAGACATAGTTTGTCATAGTTTCAACCATTCGCCTCATATAGGTATTGACGGTGGTATTAGAATTATCAATTTTATAAATATAATATTGATCAAGATACAAAGGAATGATTTCTCTTATCTGTTCCTTTTCTTCAAAAGTAAAGGAAGTAAGGCTGACAATTGAATCAACCGAAGAAGCAATGGTATTTTTTGCTGATTCATGTTTTTCATCGTTAGTTCCAGAAGCCTGACTATAAGCAATATTGTAAGTCGTCTCGACAGTTGAAACTAAAGTACGGACTGTGGATGACTTAGCATATTCTATTCCCTTCTCAGACTGCTCCTGCACTGAAGTAATCGGTCCATCAACGGAAAGGAAAGCCTCAGCCGAATTATCGTAATTGATATAGTACCCTATAGCCCCAGACTTCAGGGTGGTCTCCTGAGTCGCAGAATTGAACATGGACATCATGGAAGATTTGGTAGCATTGATATTCAGGCTTGACATGATGGCAACAACAATAATCAAAATCAGAGCATTAAGTAATCCAACAAATAAAACACTCATAAAGTTGCTTTTAAAGGATTCATTTAAAACATAGGGAGAAACAATATCTTTTCGGTTACTTTTCTTTCGCATCCTCATGGAGGTGATTTCCTTGGGCAGCTGTAGCTCACCATTATCGGAAATCTTACTGTTTTTTTCTTCCATCATTAGCTCCTTTCATCAAAATAGTTTTTCAGGGAATAAGGTATCTGAGATAGGTAAGAAACTGAGAGATGGCTCAGCTGAATGAAAAAACTATTTAATTCATCTTCTTTGACCCTAACTATAACTTGGTTGATTTCATCTCTTTTTTTGAGGATATCAGTACGTCCGGATAAAAATTTCTGATAATCTTCAAAACATTCAAAACCGATTTTATAGTCTCGGAGTTTTCGGTTTCGGATTTCTTCAAGCGAGGCAATATCGACCAGCTTTCCTTGAGAAATCATCATCACTCGGTCACAGGTTTTTTCTAATTCTTCGATGGTATTAGAAGACATGATGACAGT
>JBAXZU010000079.1:0-8192 GCA_041670225.1 Bacilli bacterium
AAGGAAATCAGCCAAGAAAAGCTGATAATAATGGTCACGCATGATGATCAGTATGCCCTAAATTTTGCTTCCCAGATCTATGAAATCAAAGACTCCTGTTTGATTAATACAATCAAGACTGGATCTATTACCCAAATGCAGTCATCGGATTCACTACAGAAAAGAAAACCCATTGCTTTCTCTAATGCCTTTAAAATCATTTTCAAGTTTATTAAAAGCCGATGGACCCGAGTATCCCTTTCTTCGTGGCTACTAGGCCTATCTTTAGCAATTCTGGGCTTAGGATTAAACATATCGTTTAATTGCCGTGAATCATTATCAAATGTTCTGAAGGATTACTATTCCTATGGGACGGTTTCAATTGCGGAAAAAGAAGTGATTTCACATAATGGCAATCTGACTTTGGAAAGATATTCCTCTCCCTCGGAAGAAAATCTAAAGGAATTAAGCATTCCTAATGTACTGCCATCCTTAGATTTTTTTCTCCCTAAATATAACGAAATATTCCTAAACAAGAAATATTCAACAATCTGTTTTCTTCCCGTACTGGAGCAGAATCCAAATAGTCTTCTTTATGGAAACCCATTAAAAACTCACTTTGACCTAATTGTCAATCAATCACTTCTATCGGAATTCAAAATCACTGCTCAGGAAGCTATAGGGAGAAAGGTTAGTTTTCATCACTCAGTATTTCTCTATACAAGTAAAACTTCCCAAACCGACCTTATTCCGCTCACCTACAATTTCACAATTTCTGGAGTATCAAAAGAATTGTCAGCTTTCAATGAACCGATAGCTTATTATGATTATCATAGTCTTTATGATTATCTTGATAACTTTTATCCACAAAAAATAAATGAAGAAACGCAGGTGAATCAATCCATAAGTTCCATGCTCATAGATAACGAATACTACAATGAGGATTTTACCTCAAGAAAAATTTTGGCTTTCATTAATGACCCAATTAATTTCACGAAAGCAAATAAAGACCTTTTTTTTGATGGAATTATAATCACTTCCAAGGCACTTGAAGTGGTGGAAAGCACCGAAAAAATAGTTTCCTCTTTAATCAAACTTATTATGGCATTCATTGTCTTATCACTTATTTCAGCATTTATGCTGGAATTCATTTCAGTCTATTCGTTATATGATGAAAACATTAGGCTGTTCAGTCTCATACAGGCTTTCTCAAAAAGTCAGAAAAATAAGTTGATATTTGCTTTTTCTCAGTCACTTATTTTCTTAGTGTCAACCATTATTGCCACCCTGATATTATCGCTGATTACAACTAGTGTCCTAAAAATAGTTTTCTCATATTTATCCCTACCCTATCTCTTTAAAACTTTCTCCCCAAAAGCTTTTTTGATTATTCTCATGATTTCAATTTTGATTACCGTACCTGCCTCAGTTTTACCTTTAAGACAAATTAAAAACGAGCAGATTAACCGTCAATTGGAAGGACAGGACTGATGATAAAAATAATTAATCTATCAAAACAATATCCAGGAAATAAGGAAAAAACTTTAAACGATATTACCTTTTCTTTTCCAGACACAGGCTTATTCTACATAATCGGAAAATCAGGTTCAGGAAAAACCACTTTTTTGAATATTATTTCCGCCATTGATTATGACTACGATGGATCAGTCATGGTATCTGGTCAAGAACTCTCAAAAATGAATGAAAAGGAAAAAGCTCTACTAAGATTTTCAAAAATTTCTCATTCATTCCAGGAATACAATTCAGATGAAAATGACACAGTCAACCATAATCTTCTAAAAATATTAGCAATCACCGACCTCACCCACAAAGAGAAGGAATCTAGAATTCGCTATTATCTTGAAAAAGTGGAGTTAACTAACAAGCTTAATGCGAAATTCAAAACATTAAGTGGTGGAGAAAAGAAACGAATCAGTTTGGTAAGAGCCTTAATTTGTTCTTGTCCGATTCTTTTAGCGGATGAACCATTATCCTCACTTAATAAAAAACTCAGAAAGAAAATAACCGCCCTATTAGAAACAGAAAGTCAAAACCGGTTAATAATCATCATCACTCATGAAAAAGCTGAGATTGATGATAATTCAAATATTTTGGAATTGAAGAACGGAAAACTATCAATTACTCACAAGGCATCAGTCATAGCAAATAAACCTCTAACTTGTATCTATCATCGGAAAGAATATAAAGGTTGGACATTTTGGTCTGATGTTTTCAGAAGTATATCTGAAAAAAGCCAATTTATGCTCATCACTCTTTTCTCAATTGCAATTTCACTTTTTTCCATTTCTTTTTCTTTATTATTGTCAAATGGGGTTAATTCCTCCCTTACCGAGTCCCTGAATCAGTACATGAGTGAAAATACCATGGTTGTTTCTCAAGACGAAGATTCCGTGAATAATAACGGATATGAGACTTCAGATTATCAGTTTTTAAATCTTCTCAAGAGAAATCATGAAGATAAGATAATCGATATATCGCCTTTTTATTTATCAAACCTCGGGTCCATATTTCAACAGAATCAAGCCATTTCAATAATCAACGGAAATAGGACATTTCCTCTTTCTTCGTTTTCTTTAGATAAATTTATGGAATATTCTATGTTTCAAGAAGAAACCATTTCAATTGATAAACAAGAGATTGATTATGATGAAATTATCATTGGCCTAGATGAAACGACCTTGGAGTCACTTTACTACTTTATTTTTGGAACCAATATTTACGAAATAGGGCCTTCGGAGATTGCCTCATTAAGATTCCAGCTGATCAATAAACCTTTACGAATACAGGCTTCCAATCCTAGTTGGAATTATTTCCTTGATTATTCCCTAACTATTAAAGGAATTTATAAAACTGAAGTCAGTCATTTTATTCATTCACGTAATGATTTCAATGAATACTTTGTTAACAAAATTATGTTCTTCAAAGACTGTCTTGAAGAAGAAGAAATTAACAGTTCAATGCCATGGACCTTAAAAAAGGGGTATGGAATAAGACTTTATCAGAATCAAATAGATTCTTTTCTGGAATCTTTTCTCCATGACTCTCATGCTGATAATTATGTCCTTAGACCACTTAATTGGCAGACATATTACCAAGAAGAAAATATCATGACCCATAACCGTTATTTAGTCTACAAAGATCTTTTACGGAAAGTCAGTGTCAGCCGAGTCCAGCAATTTGCTTCTGAACATCTAGGAGCGGTTGAAGAAATCAGTTATTCGACACCAATTTATACTTTTACTGCCAGTGGCTATATTTCCGGATTCACCAAGCCATTCTTTTTTTCAAAATACAAGGATAAACTAAATCAAATTATGGATGAAGCAAATTTTTCGGATGAAAATCTCGGACAATTCCAGGCCACTAGCATTCAGACACCAGAGAATGTTATCAAAGCCGACTTGCTGTCTGCCTCAGATAAAGACGGACTCCGATTCAAAAATACCGAATATCTTCAAAAGAGACCATATTTAGGAAGAAAACCGAAAAACTGCAGTGAGATTGCTATTTCTAGTGGTTTTGTGAAAAAAACCTTTTTGTCAGATACTGAGGCTTTAAACAACCAATTAAATGTTTTAGTTCTTTCCGAAACCATAAAAGAATCTGATAGATACCGAAATAAGTTCAGTGAAGGGTCTTTATTAATTACGGGAATATATGATGATAACGAAATATCAATCTATCAAAATACATTCTTTCCCCTCTCTTACTGCTTCACACATTTTCCATTATCCATGAATGATATCCGAATCAGCAACGCCCTATTAAAGGTTAATCTAGATAATCATTCACCTGATTACTATATCCAGGAAATAAAGAAATACGATAATTATCAAGCATCTTTCCCAATGCTTTCTATAGTTAGTGAAATCCGTAAGACCATGTCTAATCTCAGTCTGCTGTTTTTAGGATTTTCTTTTATTTCCATCATTCTCTCATCAGCTCTCTTGGCCCTTTCAACTTTTTTGATCATTAAAAAAGACCGCAAGGAAATTGGTATCCTTCTTTCATTTGGTTTCCGAAAAAGCGAGATTTCTAAATTCTATCTCTCATTTTCGCTAGTAGTAGGATTAATAGGTTATCTGATATCCCTGATTATCACAGCCCTGACTGAAAATATATTTAAAAATACACTTCAGGATTTGCTTTCAGCTTATTCGTTCAGTCCTCTTCCCTACCTAGTATCCCTGGGTGTAGGAATAGCATTATCTATAATAGTCGGACTTTTTTCTATCAGGAAACTCCATGCCATGTCACCGAGGGATGCCCTGAATTAAGGAATGTATAACCGCTTACATATCAAAAGTGCAAAATTGTTTAGTATTTTTCTAAGAATTATGATATATTTTTTTTAGCACTTGTTAAAAGTGCACAGAAAGGGACTTATACAATGAAGGGTACTGTCAAAAAGTTCGACAAAGAGAAGGGCTACGGATTCATCACTGGTGAAGATCAGAAGGATTATTTCTTCCATTATTCACAGTTAGTTATGGATGGATTCAAGACTGCCGAAGTCGGTCAGCACGTTGAATACGATGCTGCTTCCACTGACAAAGGTCTTAGAGCCAACAACATCCGTTCTGCTGACTAATCTCAGTAAGTAGATGGGTTCTTAGCTACATTATCTCTATTGATATAGTAGGTGAGAGATCTCAAGCCACCCCCTCAACAGGGTGGCTTTTTTTGTGTCTTTTATCTAGCGTCTTTGAAGGAACTTCCACCGACAAATTCTCTGATTAAAGAATTACAAGGGATATCCTTGATTTCAATCGGAAGGAAATACTTCACCATCTGTTTAAGTCTGATGCAGGTCGGATAGGCATCATCATTATTTTTCACTTTATCAAGAATAGGAAGAACCATATTTCTTAAAGCGGATAATTCATAAGGCATGAAAGAATCGAAAATGAAATCGGCATTTTCTTGGGTCGGATAAATATATTTAAATTCACCACCACGGACATTTGGCCACATAGCGATAGTTTCCGAAGCCGAACTATTTCTTGTACGGCTGTCACGGGTGATACGTCTAAGCAATCTCATATCAGACATACTCAAAGGAGTATGATCATCAAGATTCACCTGCGGCTGAGGAGCAATGAAAATCTTATACTTGGAAATTGAAGCAATACCGGCAGTCATGGTCGGATTAAGAGCATGAATTCCTTCAATGATCAAAGGCTGATTATCCTTAATTGAGATAGGTTTGCCAAAAGTTCTGGATCCTGACTTGAAATCAAAGACAGGCAAAGACATTTCCATTCCTTCAATCAGACCATTAACAGTTGAATTGAATAAATCAACATCAAGAGCTTCAACCGATTCAATGTCAGTTCCAGGTTCCATTTGTTCTCTGGTTTTATAGAAATCATCAATTGAAATTCGGATTGGACGTAAGGCATGAGTCATCAGCTGATATCTTAAACGGTTAGCAAATGAAGTTTTTCCGCTAGAAGAAGGACCAGCAATTAAAATGCATCTGATTGGTTCCGGAACGGAAACAATATCCCTGGCCAAGTCACAAAGCAAATCATTCATTCTTGATTCCGCTACATCAATCAATCCTAAGGCGGAATAATCCTTGATGAATTTATTGATTCCGGGAACAGAATCTAAGCCATTAGATTCTGCCCATTTGGAATTAGTAGCCAAAGACTGAGCAAATTTTACTTCATCTTCAAACATCGGAATGTCACCATTACAATCAAATCGAGGAATCTGGAGCATCATTCCAGGAATATAGAATCTCAAAGAATATTTAGTCAGATATCCAGCTGAGGGTACCATCTTCTCATATAAGTAGTCGAAATAATCGACTCCGCCATAAGAAGCTTTATATAAATGAACAAATTCTTCTTTACGATATTTGAGAACCTTGATCTTATCAACATATCCCTGTTTACGATAATGATCGAGTGCTAAATTCTTAGCAATTTTAATTCTTTCAAAAACCACATCATCCTTAATAATCTGATCCATCTCATCCTTAATTCTTTTTACTAAATTAGGAGTGACTCTGAATCCCTTCTTTCCGGTAAGACGGACAAAAAGTGAACGGGAAACATTATAGAAAAAACGTACAGAAACTTTCGGTTCAATCTTGTTTACGGCTAAGCAAACCAAAAATCTCATACTAGCCGAATACATCTTGAGTGATTCTGGATCACTCATCGGCAAAAACTCAATTATATATCTGCCATCCGATGGAATGGCGTAACTTAATTCTTTTACTCTTCCATTAATTCGGCAGCAAATGAATTGTTTTCTATCACTTTCCTTTAATAGTGAAGAAACAAAAATTCCTTTAGAAAAAGTATCCTCAATTGTCATAATGAAAAAATTTCCTTTCAACCCCTAGGGGGATATTTATTATATATGGAAAAAACAAAATAATCCACATAAAAAGCAGAAGAAAAATCACAATTAAAAATTTCGCTATCAAAAAATGAGCAATTATTGATTTTCGCTCATTTAAAACGACATAAATATCTCTTATGATATAATTTAAGAAATGAGCTAAATATGCTCAGGGAGGAAATAATATGGCTAATCGTTTTATGCTGAATGAGACTAGTTATCATGGCTATGGAGCTATTGAGAACATTGTTCCAGAATTCGAAAACAGAGGCTTCAAGAAAGCTTTAGTATGTTCTGATCCGGATTTAATCAAATTCAAGGTCACTGACAAAGTCACTGATCTTCTCAAGGCTGCCGGAATCGCTTATGAAATTTATGACAACATCAAAGCTAATCCAACAATTGAAAACGTCACTTTAGGTGTTGAAGCTTTTAAGAACAGCAAGGCTGACTGCATCATTGCTATCGGCGGAGGTTCCTCCATGGATACTTCCAAGGCTATTGGTATCATTGCCACTAACCCTGAATTCGCTGATGTCAGATCATTAGAAGGCGTTGCTCCTACTAAGAATGCCTGTGCTCCTATCATTGCCGTTCCTACTACTGCTGGAACTGCCGCTGAAGTCACCATCAATTACGTCATTACCGATGCTGAAGGAAACCGTAAGTTTGTCTGTGTTGATAAACATGATATGCCTATCGTTGCCGTCGTCGATCCTGGCATGATGTCTTCTATGCCTAAGGGCCTTACCGCTTCTACTGGTATGGATGCCTTAACTCATGCTATCGAAGGTTATATCACTAAGGGTGCCTGGACTATGTCCGACATGTTCCATATTGAAGCCATTAAGATCATTTCCAACAATATTGAAGATGCTGTCAGCAACAAGCCTAGCGGCAGAGAAGCTATGGCCTTAGGTCAGTACATTGCTGGTATGGGCTTCTCCAATGTTGGATTAGGACTTGTTCATGCCATGGCTCACCCGTTAAGTGCTGTCTACAACACTCCTCATGGTGTCGCCTGCTCCATCCTCTTACCTACTGTCATGAAGTTCAATGCTGATGCCTCTGGTGAAAAATATCGTGAAATCGCCCGTGTCATGGGTGTTAAAGGTGTCGATGATATGACTGCTGAAGAATACAGAAAAGCAGCCTGTGATGCCGTTCAGAACCTATCAATTGCCGTTGGCATTCCTGCTAACCTTAAAGGAATTGTCAAGGAAGAAGACCTTTCCTTCCTCGCTGACAGTGCCCTTGCTGATGCTTGCTATCCTGGCAATCCACGTTCCGCAACCAAAGACGAAGTCATTGCTATCTACAAGTCACTGCTCTAATCTTAAAACAAATTTCAAAAGCCATGGTTTACTTAATCGTGGCTTTTTCTTTCACTTTAGAATAAACTTTCAGAAAAATTATTTGGATTTTTAAGAAATAGTCAACTTAAATAAAAGTTTATGATATAATTTATTAGTTAATTAGAAGGAGACACAACTATGGCTGAAACTGAAATTCTTACCAAGCGGGGTAAAATTGATCTCGAGAAGAAACTTGAAGATCTCATTAATGTCGAAAAACCCAAAGCTCTTGCTGATCTTAATTTAGCTAGATCTCAGGGCGATTTAAGTGAAAACGCTGACTATGATGCCGCTCAGATTAAGACTCAGGAAATCGAATCCGAAATCCAGAGAATCAACTACACTCTTGATCACTGCACTATCATTGAAAATGATAATTCTACCGGTAATCAGACTGCTAAACTTGGCGGACTGAAGATTCACACCACCAGCATGTCCACCGGTAAAGAATTTGTTTTCTCAATCGTCGGAAGTGCTGAA
>JBAXZU010000080.1:0-8186 GCA_041670225.1 Bacilli bacterium
AATTGCTTGCCAGCATTGACGAAGGCTTCTCCAGCAGTAAAATAGAATTCTTCAGTAGCAACTGAGATTCCTAATTTTCCGAAGGTATAGGCATCATTGGATAATTGAGTCTTGAGAGTGACATCCGGTAAGGTCTTGGTTGTCTGATCCTCGAAATCAAGATAGGTGATATGAAGAACACGGGTGGAGTTCTCTCCGGCCTGAAGTCCTTCGAATCCTGGAATCTTAGTCAGAGTCTCGGAATTGTTATGAGCTAAGACATCCTGAATAGCATAGCTGATAGAATCGAATGAGTAGTCATCAGCAGTCTGAATACCGGAGTTCTGATAGCAGGTGATTTCCTGACGGTCAGCCACAGCTGGGAATTCCAGTCCATCAGTGACCTTGGTCTGATCATTGTTGTCCAGTAATCCGTTGTAAGTCTGATAAAGAGTAAGAATCTTGTCTCCGGTTCTCAGTCCGGCAGTGTAGGCTGGGCTTTCCTCATCATTGATTTTCTCGCTGACGGTGATAGCATTGGTTCCGATGATACTGGCCTGTTGGGGACAGAAAGCAAAATCAGCAAAGAAGAGAATGAAAGCCAGAAGGAAGTTCATGACAATACCGGCCATCATGATGATGATTCGCTTGAAGTGATTGATTCCGGGAATGGCTCTTTCCTTAGGGACTTTGACACCATCCTCATTTTCTTCTCCGTCTTCGCCAGCCATAGAGACATAGCCTCCTAAAGGCAGACAACGGATAGAAATATAGGTTTCACCATAATAGTAGTCATATTTGTCAGACTGCTTAATTGGTTTTTCTTCTTTCTTCACTCTTTCCTCATCAGACTTCTGAGAGGCATTGAGAAGATTGAGCAAACCCTGATTGACTTCTGAGACGGAAGAATCAAGAGGCTTTATCGGCTCAATGTCAGTGACTGACATCTGGCTTTCATTGTTCTTGATTTCCTTAGTAGGTTCGGTAAAGACAGGTCTTGTGCCTTTCTTCACCCGGTGACGGACTTTCTTGTGGAAGATAGCCGGACCAAAGCCGATGGAATATTCAAAGCAGTAAACTTTGAAAAGCTTGGCCATGGAAAAATGGCCGAGTTCATGGATGCAGACGACAAACGAGAGGCAGAGAAGGAAGATGACGATATTCAGTAAAGTCTGTAAAAATGGCATTATTTACCTCCTGGGTAGAGAAAGGAAACCTTGATCATGGTCTGGAGAGCAAACTTCTCAGCCTCAGCTTCAATCTGAGGGAGGTTTTCGCTAGTCAGCTCCATGGAAGGAATATTCTCAACAGCAAAGCCCAAAGCTTCCCTGATATAGACAAAAGGTATTTCCCTATCAAGAAACTGTTGAATAGCAAGACTGTCGATAGCATTATAATATATCATACCGGCATTTCCAAGAGTCTTGAAGGCATTGATAGTTTGCCTGAACAAAGGGTAGAACCCATTATCAATCTTTCCAAAATGAAGTTTTTTGATGTTTTCTTCATCCTCAGAAGAGATTTCATGCATATTCAGCTCACCTTTTGACAGAGCGTAGCTAATAGCTACCTTCATATCACAGGGTGAATATTCCATGATGGTTTCTTCTTTTCCGTCCTTTTCATAGGTCAGAAGAGCGTGAACCAGACTCTCACGGCAGATGATGGCATCAACCTTTTCTAAAGGAAAATCAAAGAGAACACTAGCTTCGATGACTTCATAGCCTTTGTTAACTAAGGTAGCACAGTCAACGGTGATCTTGTTTCCCATGTTCCATGTCGGATGATGGAGAACCGTTTCCGGCTGGACATAATCCAGCTGATCAATATCCATATCCCTTAAAGAACCGCCAGAAGCCGTGACAGTCAGTTTTGTGATCTGATCATTGGTGATGCCTCTTCTTTTAGCTTCCTTAAGAAGCTTAGCTAAGGCCACATGCTCGCTGTCAACCGGATAGAGATGGCTTTGGGAAGTTTCCAAAGCCTTCTTAATCAGGCTTGAGCCGATGACCAGGCTTTCCTTGTTGGAAAGAAGTAGGTCACAGCCTTCCTTGATGGCTTCTAGTGAGGGCAGAAGTCCGCAGTTGCCCATCAAGGCATTGAAGACAGTCTTCTCTCCCTTGACTGACTTAATAAGCTCGACCGAGCAGTTTTTTCCGGAAATAACAGTATAGGAAGGATGAACAGCTTTGAACTCCAAAGCAGATTTCTCATCCTCAATAGCGACATATTTCAACGAATCAAAGTAGAAAAGATAGTCTTCCAGATTTTGAAAACGGCTTTTAAGAGAAATTCCGACTAACTCATAGTCAGAAGAATATTTGAGAATATCAAGTGTCTGTCTTCCGATGGAACCGGTTGAGCCAAGAAGAAGAATCTTCTCTCTCATACGGTGAATCTCCAGCCATTGGCAGTGAGAAGAACAATGATAGAAAGGATAATGGCATTGATCATGACTGAATCGAATCTGTCAATGACACCGCCATGTCCGGGGAAGATCTTTCCATAATCCTTGATTCCGTACTGTCGTTTAATCAGTGAATAAAGGAATCCTCCGACATTGCCGACAACCGGCATTGCTAAGGAGACAATGACTAAGAGAGGCCAGGCAGTTCCGTTAAAGACACCGATAGTATCTAAGACTTCCGAATGGGAGAACTGAATGATTCCGGGAATCAATGGTGAGTTGAAGCTGAATTCACAGATAGCAGCATAAGCAAGACAGGAACCAGCCGAAACAATCATGCCTCCGAAGAAGCCTTCCCAGGTCTTATGAGGGGAAATTCTAGGATTCATCCGGTGTTTGCCGAAGAGCATTCCGAAGAAATAGGCTCCGACATCACTGCCCCAGGTTCCAATCAGCAGGAAGAAGAAGAGAAGGCAGGAATTGAAATTCTGATTAAGATTGAAATTGGTGTACCAGTCCTGGAAATAGGTTCCCAGAGTGGTGGAATAGCCATTGACGGAATTGATGACAGTATCAACACCGATAGAAGAATTCGGTGAGAAATTGAGAATACCGCAGGAATTAGGGAAGTATCTGACAAAGAACATTCCCTGAATTCCTAAGGCAAAAACAATTCCGATTGTGAATAAGTAAGTGACATCATTAAGGGTGACCTTGGGGGAACAGATAGCAATCAGGAAGAGAACCAAGGCATATAGAATGATGCCGGTTATGGAAACAAAGATGTTTGACATATAGAAGTGGCTGTCTGAGAAATAGTTTCCGTACTGGAAATAATTCTTGAAGAAAGCCCAGAAAATAAAGGATAGGACAAAAGCATAGACCGCAATTGAGGTAGCCAGGTTGTAGCGGTTATGTCCTGGTGCTTTGAGTATTTCATGGATTCCGACAATTGAAAGGAAAGCCATGAGAATAAAGAAAGGCAGATTTCCAAAGGCAGTGCAGGGAATAAGCACAGCCATCAGGACAATTCCGGTAATGATTCTGGTCACCATGCCAGACTTGCTGGATGATGAAAGTTTATTTACAGCCATATTATTGTTTTATTGCTCCAAATCGACGGTTACGATGTGAGAAGAGGTCAATATCCTTAGCCAAAGTAGCTTTGGTATAATCCGGCCAATAGGTATCTTCAAAAATGAATTCACTATAGGCAACCTGATAAAGAAGGCAGTTAGAAAGCCTTTCTTCACCGCTGGTACGGACTAAAAGATCGATATTCGATAATTCGCCGGTATAAAGATATTTGGAAAAGACTTCCGGAGTGATATCTTCACAGGAAAGCTTTCCGTCTTTGACATCAATAGCCAGTTTTTTGGAAGCCTGAGCTATTTCATCACGTGATCCATAATTGAAAAGAACATTGAAGACATTCTTGGAACAGTCTTTAGTTCGGTTCATGGCCATGTTGATGGTATCAAGAACATCCTGAGGGATTCTCTTGTCATCCAGTCTTCCTAAGACATTGATATGGGTTCCTCGGGAACAGAAATAATCTATTTCCTGAGTGAAGAACTCTTTGAGCAAAGTGAAAAGAATGGAAATCTCCTTTTCCGGACGATTCCAGTTTTCGGTTGAGAAAGTGAAAAGTGAAACAGCATAAATGCCGAAATCATCATAGCATGAAGTGACTATTTCCTTGATTTTGCCCACACCGGCTTTGTGCCCTGCACTTCTGGGAAGAAGTCTCTTCTTTGCCCAGCGTCCATTGCCATCCATGATGAAGGCAATGTGAGTAATGCCTACGGGCTTTTTCTCATTTGCCATATCTTTATTAGATAGTTTCGATATCAGTGATCTTATTGGCAATCATCTTGTCGACTTCAGTGATGTGGTTATCAGTGCTCTTCTGAATTTCATCAAGAAGATCATGCTGCATATCTTCGCTGAGGGTGTCTTCCTTCTTAGCCTTGTTATTGAAATCCTTACGGACATTTCTAATAGCAACTTTAGCATCTTCGCCATACTTCTTAGCCTGTTTGACTAAGTCCTTACGTCTGTCTTCGCTAGGAGCAGGGAACTTCAGCATAACCAGGGCACCATTCTGTGTGACAGTGCAGCCTAAATCAGCCTTGTTGAGTCCGGCAATGATGTCCTTCATAGTAGAAGGATCAAAAACCTTGACCTGAAGATCAGTCGGTGAAGAGGAACCGATGGTTCCTAAAGACTTGAGAGACATGTTTTCGCCATAAGCCTTGACATAAACCTTGTCAAGAAGCTGAGCAGTGACTCTGCCGGCTCTCAAAGTGCCTAAAGATTCCTTTAAGGATTCCTTGCATTTATCCATCTTTTCAACACATTCATTAAGAATATCCATAATTAAAGCCTCCATTAAATAAGTATATATATATTCTACAAATAAATTCCGAATTATTAAAGTATTTAGTTCTTGGAAATCAGGGTCCCGATATCCTCGCCCTGAATGATTCTGAGAACGTTGTCAGTATCAGCCATATTGAAGACATGAATATCAATATCGCTTCCGGAAAGCAGTCCGACAGCCGTGTTATCCATGACTTTGAGTCCCTTAGCAAGAAGTTCACTGTAGGTGATCTTCTTTAAGAGCTTGGCATCCGGATTCTTTCTGGGATCATCATCGAAGACTCCGTCAACGCCATTCTTGCCCATGAAGATGCCATCAGCATTGATTTCCTTGGCACGGAGAGCAGCACCGGTGTCAGTGGTGAAGAAAGGACTTCCGACTCCGCCGGCAAAGATGACGACGTTGCCTTTTTCCAGATGACGGATAGCTTTTCTTCTGACATAGGTCTCAACACATGATTCCAAAGGAAGAGCGGACATAACACGGACTTTGAGTCCCTGTTTTTCAAAATATCCCTGAACAGCCATGGCATTCATGATTGTGGCAAGCATGCCCATGTAGTCACCGGTTGCCTGTTCAATTCCGATTTTGTCTGAGAGATTGCCTCTCCAGATATTTCCGCCACCGACAACCATTCCGACCTGAACACCTAAAGCGGTGACTTTCTTAATGGTTGAGCAGACCTTTTCAAGGACGGCCGGATTATATATCTGTGAATTTTCTTTGTCTTCTAAGGCTTCTCCGGAGATTTTCAGCAAAATTCTTTTATAGGTCATTTCTTTTCCTCACTTGATTACTTCTATTTTACAATAAAGGCACCCCTTGCGAGGTGCCAATTTAACAAAATCAGGATTTATTTTGAAAACTGAGCAGCAACTTCAGCGGCAAAGTCTTCTTTTTTCTTCTCGATGCCTTCGCCAACAGCAAATCTGACAAAGCTGACGACAGTGGCATGCTTTTCATTCAGGAACTGACCGATGGTCTTGGAATCATCAAGAATGTAAAGTTCTTCAGATAAAACGGATTCTCCGAGGACTTTCTTGACCTTTCCTTCAACGATTCTCTTCTGAATGGCTTCAGGCTTAGTAGCAAACTTAGGATCCTGCTTTGAAGCTTCAAGCTCAATAGCAGCTTCTCTGTCGATGATTTCGCTAGGGATGTCTTCCATGGTTCTGTAGGTAGGATTGTTGGAGCAGGCATTTAAGGCAACACCATTGGCAGTTTCGCTATCTCCGCCCTTAAGGACGACTAAGGTAGCAATCTTTCCATTCATATGAATGTAAGGTCCGAAGACTTCGTCATCATTCTTGTTGACGATGGCGACTCTTCTGAGAACTAACTTTTCACCTAACTTGATGCCAGCATCAACAAATAAATCGTTGATGGTCTTGCCATCTTCGGCCTTGAGAGCCTTGACGTCTTCGATATCTTCACTAGTGCCTTCGGCTAAGACAAGAGAGTTGACCTTCTTGAGTAATTCGCGGAAAGCATCAGAGTTGGCAACGAAATCAGTTTCGGAATTGAGTTCAACAACAACAGCCTTATTTCCATTAACCATGACCCAGGCAACACCTTCGGCAGCAATTCTGGTAGCAGCTTTGTTAGCCTGCTTGGTGATACCCTTTTCTCTGAGCCAATCGGCGGCTTTCTGAACATCATTATCATTAGCAAGAAGAGCCTTCTTGCAATCCATGATGCCGCTTCCGGTTCTTTCTCTAAGCTGTTTGATTAAGTCAATAAGATTGCTCATTTACTTGCTCTCCTCAGTAGCAGGCTTAGCGGCAGGGGCAGTGGTGGCGACAGCCTTTTCATCTTTGTTTCCATCCTTGTTTTCAGGACGGCGGAAGTTACGGAAATTCTTAACGATCTTCTTCTTCATGACTCTGCCGCCATTCTTAGCTTTTCTCATGGCGATGGAATCATCTCTGAGCTTCATACGGATGCTCTTGGTCTGTTCAGCCTGATCGACACCCTTGAGCATTTCGCCCATGGTAGTGGTGGCAGCTTCAGCAGACTTGTAGGCATATAAAGGTTCTCCGCCCTTTCCTTCAACAACAGCATCAGCTAATAATCCGACAATCATGCGGATGGAAGCTTCGCCATCATCGTTGGCAGGAATGAGGTAGTCAATAACACTAGGATCAGTGTTGGTATCGCCTAAAGCAAAGACAGGGATATGTAAGGCTCTGGCTTCGTTGATAGCGTTGTGTTCTTCTTTAGGATCAACAACGACAAGAGCATTAGGAACGAATCTGATTTCCTTGATGCCTTCGAGGTTGAAACTTAACTTATTCTTCAGCTTAAGGGTTTCGGCCTGTTCCTTCTTAGGAAGCTTTTCAAGCTCTCCATTGAGTTCCTTGGCTTCGATATCCTTGAGGAGTGAAATTCTCTTGAGAATGGTTCTGAAATTGGTGAGGGTTCCGCCTAACCAACGGTTAGCACAGTAGAATGATCCGGAACGGACAGCTTCTTCCTGGATAGCCTTCTTAGCATATGACTTGGTTCCGACAAAGAGAACCTTTCCGCCCTTGGAAACGATGCTCTTTAAGGCAAGATAAGCACTCTGCATCTGAACACTGGACTTATTGAGATCAATAATGTGAAGATTGTTTCTCTTTCCATAGATGTACTGCTTCATCTGAGGGTTCCATCTACTGACCTTGTGACCGAAATGACATCCGGCATCAAGTAAGGCCTTAGGAGTAACAACAACATCAGTGTCCTTATGGACAGTGGCGGCCATAACGTCTTTCTTCTCTTCAGCTACTTCGACTTTCTTTTCTTCTTCGCTCATTGTGAGCCTCCTTTTTGTTGAACTTCTGATTGTTTCAAGATGTCAACCCAGTGTGCTAAGCTTTGCTAACCAATTAAGTGTTAGTTCGTTAGATGGGTACGGCACAAAGGACTAGTCGACAAGATTCACAATCATGGTTATTTGCACTAAAAAACAATTAGCGCAAGGGAAATTATACTATATAGAATAGAGAATGACAAGATTTACTTGATTATTAACTTGTTTTCCTTTATATTAGTAAAGCGTTTCTTATTTACGCACCAATCTGTTCTTTGGCCCGTTCGACAAGTGGTTTAAGTCTCAGCCCTCTCAAGGCTGCATTCATGGGTCCGAATCCCATACGGGTCACCAAAGTGAAATCCTGCCAAATGTCTTATCATTTGGCTTTTATTTGTTTAAAAAAAGAGCCATTGAACCGCGATTCAATGGCTTTCTTTCATTAATAAACTACTCGTTCAACTAATGCAGATGAATATTCGATAAGCTGATCAAGAGTGTAGTTAGAGTTGTTGCCTTTCAGCCATTCAATGAAGGTGACAGAGATGCCACTAACTAAAATGTTCACCTGATAGATTTCTTCATTGGTCATTGGCTTGATTTTGACAAATTCAGTTTCCATAAGG
>JBAXZU010000081.1:0-8173 GCA_041670225.1 Bacilli bacterium
ACTAAAAAGAAGAAAAGAGCTTCATTTGACACAAAAGAAAAAATAAGAAAATTCCAATTTATATGACATTATTTTTTCTGTGACGGATATAGTTTTGATAATAGAAAACGGCTAATTGATAGATGCACCGAGCCGAATATGCTATATTGTTGGTAGGCTAATTGGTTAGGTCAACAAGCCAACCGACAGCCATCCGAACCCATCAGTTTCCTGCACCAAAGCGCACCGAAAGTTCCACTCTCAGTAGTGGAAACTAGTTCCACTCAGGTTTTCCACTCAAAAACGAAAAAATCTCCGTGTAATTAGATTCGTGATGATTTGCAAGAAATAAATGACATTCCTGAAAAAGCCCCATAGCACCTACTAATTGTTCGGTACTTTGCTACATGATTCCAATCTATGGCACTCCGTAATTGGATTCAAAAGACACTCAAAATCCTTCGGATGTATAATCCATGCCGGTTCGATTCCGGCCACGGGCACCATTCTTTATATCGGATAACACGGAAGTTAAAAGCTTCCGTGTTTTAAATAATTTATGGGTTCGTACGTCTTGATGTTATAGAACGTACGATTTATAATATCTATAAAAGGAGGATATGAATTATGCCAACAATTACTATTACTGCCACTCAATTAAAGAATGCCCTTGGACATTATCTTGAAGAAGCCCAGAAAGGAAAAGATTTCATAGTTTCCAAGGATGGAATTGAAATAGCCCATCTAGGCCCCAATTCTGCCAACAAGATCAATCTTTTAAATTCCTTTGTCGGAATTGCATCCGGAATTGATGAAAATAAATGCAAAGAAGAGAGGCTTTCTAAGAAATGATTGTTTTATTTGATGCAAATGTAATATTGGATATCCTTTTAAAACGTGAACCGACATTTGAAGACTCTTATAATTCAATAACCCTTTCTTTAAAGAACAATGATAAATGTATGATATCCGCCTCAAGTGTAGCCGATATCTATTACATACTACGTAAAGCTCTCAAGGATAAAGAAAAAGCGAAGGAAAAACTGGAAAGATTTCTCTCCATATTCTCAATAGCAACCGTAGATGAAAAAGTAATCAAGAATGCCTTCTCCGTGTCTGGAAAAGATTTCGAGGATGATATTGTCTGTTCTCTCGCCATGGCTTCGAAATGTGAATACCTTGTCACCAATAATATCTCTGATTTCACTCAAAGCGAAAACATAAAAGTCCTTCTTCCAAAAGATTATATCAAAGTCAGGCAAAAGTCCTGATTTCCTAACAAAGGTTTTCAAATAAACCACCAGATGTCGATTTAATCTTTCACAATACGAAATCAAGCCTTAGTCAGGCTCTTCCAAGATTTCGATATAACAAAACAGACGGGGTATGGAGTCTAGGCTATCGTAAGAGACTATGGAAAAGATGTATTTGGTATTACTGATAGATATATCAATGTAGTGATTCCGTTTAATTTGGAAGTATTAAAACATTTTGGCACTATAAAAAGCGAATTATCAGAAGAAGAAAATAGTTTAGTAAATTACCTAATTAGGAATCCAAAAGCCACTTATAATAATTGTTCTTCAGATATGAAGATTTCTAGGCGTTCAATATCTAGATTATTTAATGCTCTTCAAAACAAAGGCATTATTGTAAGAGAAGAATCTAAGAAATCTGGCAAATGGAGAATAGTTAAATAGGATCTGGATATAATCAGTCTAATGTTTCTTATTTAAAGAATGATTTTATTGATGGTACATGCCTTTCCTCAATCAAAGAAGAAAGAAAGATTAATAAGAACAATACCTCTGGATATACAGGTGTTCATTTCGACAAAGATAGGAGACAGTGGATTGCTCAGATTATGTTTGCTAGAAAGAACCACCTTATTGGTAGATTCAAAATCCAATGGTCGTGAGGCCATGGGAGTTCAAGTCTCCCTCCCGGGCACCATACTTAATATTTCAAGACACGGATGTTAACAGCTTCCGTGTTTTTTATTAACAAATAAATGTCACTCTTATATAATTCCTTTTCTCTTTTTGCTATAAATTAGATGAAGAGGCTAAAAAAGAAAATCTTTAGGAAATTCGAATCAGATCCCCAAATCTTCAACAGGTACCTTTAATGTCCGATCCAAATATATAGAACTTCTAGTGAATTCTAATTTCAATATCCTGGAAAGATAAGGATAAGAATAAGACAAAAAAAGTAAGCACAAATTGTATTAAGAATCATAGTAACTAAGAATTGAAAAGCAATAATCCATTTAAACTAAATTTATCTACCATTTTATCTACCAACTTATCTACCAATCACCTATAATACAAGTAGGTGAATGATTATGATAGAAAATGTTATTAACGACTTAGTTGAAAGAAGCGATGAGGAGGAATGGTTTGATTTCAAGTCAAACTACATTGAGCCAAGATTATTAGGTGAATATATCTCTGCTTTATCAAATGTATCTGCTGTTTTGGGCAAAAAGAATGGTTATATCATTTTCGGAATTAATGATAAAACACATGAATTAGTTGGAACAACCTTCAAATTCAACACTACATATAAAGATGAACCTCTGCAGAATTATCTAGCCAGAAGTCTTTCTCCTAGTATCGGCTTTTCTTTTGAAGAACTACAAATGAACGGAAAACGCTTAGTTGCTCTTACAATTCCTTCAGCCGTCAAAGTGCCGACCGAATTTGAAAATCAAAGGTTCTATCGAATCGGCTCTAGCAAAGTAAACCTGAAGAATTATCCAGAACGAGAGGCAATTCTTTGGAGTGTATTGTTTAAAGGATATCCAACTATGACGAACACCATCTCTCCTATTCAAAATTTATCTTTTGAGCAATTATTCCTCTACTATGCAGCCAAAGGCATGCAAATCAAGCGAGAAACATTCAAGCAGAATCTACAACTGCTTACCGAAGATGGGGAATACAACATGTTGGCCTGCTTTCTTGCAGACAACGGGAACATTCCTGTTAGGGTAAGTATTTTCACAGGGAAAGAAAAGTCAGATAAATTGATTTCCGTAAAAGAATTCGGAAATGTTTCTCTCATTTCTGCCATTGATAGAATCATTGACTATTCAAACTCTATCAATGCCATAAGAGTTAAAGAGGATTTGAAAACAGGGGTAAGGGAAGATATCTCTTTGTTTGACCAAGAATGTTTCAACGAAGCGGTTAAGAATGCCTTCATCCATAACCATTGGACCAGTAGAGCGGCGCCGATGATAACTTTCTTTAAAGATAGGGTAGAAATCATCTCATTCTCCGGACTAGCTCCGAATCAAACTATCGATGGCTTTTTTGCTGGACACAGTATTCCAGTAAACGAAGAACTGTCAGTCATATTCCTTTCTACTCACCTTAGTGAACGAACTGGCAAAGGAGTCCCTCTTATTGCTAAAAGAATGGGCAGAAAAGCTTTTGAAATAAGCGAAAACATGGTCAAGGTTACTATTCCTTACAATTGGGAGATGGACTATATGGTAGATAAACTGGCAAATAAAACGGTAGATAATTTATCCAAAACAGAGAACCTTATTTTGAATTACATAATTTCCAATCCTCGCATGTCCCAAATTGAAATTGGTAACAAATTGTCACTTGGGAAAACCACTATCCAAAACGCAATTGTGAAATTCAAAAAAATGAATTTGATCGTACGAGTCGGATCTAATAAAAATGGTTATTGGAAAGTAACCGATAAACAGTAATTTATATAGAAGAAAATATGAATAAACAATTTAAAACAATAATTCAAATTTTAAAAGAAAAGTATGATCCAGTTTCCATAATTCTATATGGATCTTTTGCTGATGGCTCAAATAGTGCAAATAGCGACCTTGATGCATTAGTGATTTCAAATGGAGAAAAGTCCGCCCATGATGTATCCATTCAAAGCTGGGTTCAACTGGATGTCTTTGTCAAGCCAAAATCCTAATTTGTTAATTTCAAACCAGAAGAGTATCTGCAGATTTTTGATGGCATCGTCATTTTTGACTCTAATGACTATGGTCTAGGAATTATAAATAGAGTCAATCAATATATCAACGCCATTCCGAAGAAGACCGCAGATGAGAAAAAGGAAGAAATCGAATGGTGCAAGAAAATGCTATTGAGGACTCAGAGAAGCGATACTGAAGGCATGTATAGATGGCACTGGCTTCTAGTAGACTCTCTAGAAATTTACTTTGATTTGATTGAACAGGTGTATCATGGGCCTAAAAAAGCATTACTATGGATAAAAAATACCAGCCGGTTGCATATTCCGTCTTTGATTCCGCTCTTAGAAAAATGGATGCCCCATCACTGAAAGAATGGAATGCGTTTCTTTCTGGAAATAATTAACTGATGAATTCCAATTTATTAAGGAGAAAAATAGTGAGCTACGAAACTATATTTTTAATTATCTTGCTTTTAATGATTGATATTTTTTCCTTTGGTTTGTTTTTATGTATACGATTGTTTTATAGATAAAAAAGCACCTCAATATGGAATTGAAAAAGAATATTGCAAATCTAATAACTGTTTCTCGCATTGTCTTTTCACTGCTAATGCTTCTTTTTCCTGCCTTTTCAATAGGTTTCTGGATTCTTTATTCACTGTCAGGGTTATCAGATTTCATAGACGGAATAGTAGCAAGAAAATTTGGAATTGAGAGTAAAACCGGGGCAATTCTCGATAGTATTGCGGATATGGTGTTTTTTATTGTTCTTGTTTACTTCCTCTTGTCTAAGGTATCTTTGCCAGTTTGGCTAATCATATCAATAGCTTCAATAGCCTTTGTCCGTCTTCTTGCCTATTTTATTTCATTCATTAAATTTCGCTGTTTTGTTTCTCTCCACACTTACTTGAACAAACTAACAGGCCTCCTCTTGTTTTTCTCACCGATTATGTATTACTTTTGGGGTTTGCAAGTAACCGGGATAATTCTAGTTTCCATTGCATCTGTTTCTTCTATAGAAGAAATGATGATTGATATCTTTTCCAATGAAGTAAATAGAGACCGCAAAAGTCTCTTTATAAAATAGCTGAATAAGTAAAAGCATAAAGTCGAGTATGCTTTATTGTTAATAGGCTAATTGGTTAGGTCAAAAAGCCAACTGACAGCCATCCGTTACCATCAGTTTCCTGCACAAAAGCGCACCGAAAGTTCCACTCTCAGTAGTGGAAACTAGTTCCACTCAGGTTTTCCACTCAAAAACGAAAAAATCTCCGTGTAATTCAATTCGGCAAGGTTCGCAAGAAATACTTGGCATTCCTTAAATAGCCCGATAGCATCGAACTAATTGTTCGGTTCTAGGCGACTAGGATCAACTGCATATCGTTCCAGGGTTGGATTCAAAACTCAATGGTCGTGAGGCCATGGAGTTCAAGTCTATCTCCCGGGCTCCATACTTAATGTTTCAAGACACGGAAGCTAACAGATTCCGTGTCTTTTATTAATTGAAGAACTATAATCAAGCCCATAATTTTTAAAGTACATACTTTGGGCATTTTTGCCCTAAGTTCGTAAAGTTGTGTCTTGATGTCTGATGGTTTTTGAATTATACTTCTAGTACAAAGTTAAGCCCTTTTTGCCAAAAGAAAGGAATAGTATGTCAATAATAGAAAGAAGCGTCTATCTTCAAAAACTAATTGATTATATGTGGGATGGACAAGTCAAAGTTATTACCGGAATAAGAAGATGTGGTAAATCTTTTCTCTTGAAAGAAATCTTTATTCCATATCTAAAACAACATGGAGCATCTGACAAAGAGATTATGTTCATCGAATTGGATAAACTGTCCTTCATTCAATATCGTAATCCTTTGCTTTTAATAGAAAAAGTGAAAGAATATGCCTCCTCTTCTGATAGAAAGCATTATCTTTTTATTGATGAAATTCAAAATGCTGACAGCATAATTAATCCTTATGACAAGGCTGGTAAGAAAATTAATGTTTTTGATGCTCTAAATGACTTGATGGGCATTAAAAATCTTGATATCTATGTAACCGGAAGTAATTCTGTAATGCTTTCTAACGATGTATTGACTAATTTCCGTGGAAGAAGTGATGAAATAAGAGTTCATCCCTTATCTTTCAGCGAATATTCGACAGCCTTTGGCAATGCAGATTCAAAAAAGGTTTTTGATGAGTACTGCTTTTTTGGTGGAATGCCTCAGATAATCAGCAAAAAAACTGACAGTGAAAAGATGGATTATTTAAAGGATCTTTTTGAAAGAACATACTTGAAAGACATACTTGAAAGAAGAAAAATAAAGAAAGCCGATATTCTATCAATGATAATCAATCTTCTTTCTTCTTCTATAGGATCATTAACCAATCCGACAAAAATGGCAAACAGCCTTTCATCAAAAGGATATCCTATTGAAAGCAAAACCATCAGCAAATACTTGTCCTATCTAGAGGAAGCTTATCTTTTCACTGAAACAAAAAGATACGACATAAAAGGTAAATCCTATTTCGATTATCCTTCTAAGTATTACTGTGAGGATATTGGATTAAGGAATGCAAGAATTGGATTCCGTCAACAGGAGATCACCCATATCATGGAAAACATTGTCTTCAATGAATTAAAATACCGTGGCTATAGTGTCGATATAGGCGTTATTGAAGATAGGCATTTGAACTGCCAAGGCGAACCGCAAAAGATTCAAAGAGAAATAGATTTCATTGCCAATAAGGGCTATCAGAAGATTTACATTCAATCGGCTTTCAGTCTTCCTACAGAAGAAAAGATAAAATCTGAAAAGGCTGGTTTTCTATTAGCAAAAGACTCCTTTAGGAAAGTGATAGTAAGAGGAGATATCAATAAAACTTGGATAGATGATAGTGGAATAATGAATATTGGAATAATCGACTTCCTAAAAGGAAACGAATGGGAATAGTATTTTAGGGTGTGTTTATGGTTCTTGCCTTCCAAAAAAGCCTTGGCTCTAAATTCAAGTATCTAAGCAATTACAAATTCATCTGTAGTTCCATGCCTATTTCTATTAAAAGTTCCGTGATTACTTTAGGTCACCTCACTTGAACTATAATTCAAACCACTTTTGCTATATTGATGAAATTAAATTCTAAGATTTCCTAATGGTTCAAGCAAGCAAAGCTCCTTTTCAACCTCCCAAAACGTCTTGCCTTCAAACACAGGGGATTTCAGGAACTTCTGGCGTAGCTCCTCTTCTGACTTAGCTTCTAGATGGAATGATTCATCATAGTCTGCGAGGTCACCGTCTGAGCCCAGGTTGTTTTTGTAATACATGTTGTTGATATTCTCGGCCGCCCATTTCTTGATGAAAAAGATATGAGTCCCTTTTTCATCGGTATAACCTTCACACCAATAAATATTACCTTTATAGTAGATTTCAGCTTCACTTAGCCATCCTGTATCTAAGAACTGCTCTGTATTACCATTGATCATAATTGACATCCTTTGGAATATCTTTTGTTTTAATGTTCTTTTCAATTAACGATAGGTAACTATCATGTTCTCAACCATGGCAAGAATAACTGATAAGGATAAAATAACTGTTTTCTTCATTTTTAGTTTCCCACTATCTAAAGAAAATCTTTTGACAGCAACTTTGATCTTCATACACAGACACATACCAGAATTTATCTACCATAGTTTCTTTAACAGCCCTCAACTGATTATCCTCGAATATATAGGACAATCCATCTTCAAAAACTGAACCAACAAACGAGTTTTCAAAAAGAAACCGATAGTCATGATCATCTTTGAAGGAATCAAATAGTGAAATGGCATCAAGATAGTCTTTAACGGAAGTTCCGTTGGAATCTGAATAAGAAGAAATAGTGACTATAGCCTGATAATCCTGACTGATTTTTGATTGACTTTGAAAATCGACGTTATAAATCTTATTCGAATCCTCGATTGTATAATCAATATTCAGCGATTCAACAGCACCAGTTGAATCTGTCGAGATAATTCCGGAATTTTCCACCTTGGCATTTGCAAAGACAAGACTGGTCCTGGCATCAAATTCTGTTTCTAGCTTGCTCACATCCTTTGTAGTCTGATAAGAAGACTTGGCTATCGAATAGGAAACAGCCTTATCATTCCGGTTAAGGAAATAGACGGTCGTCGAAGCAATCATCAGTCCAACCACAATTGTTAAAGCACTGATATCAGCAATCTTCATAGCTTTCTTCATACTCAT
>JBAXZU010000082.1:0-8095 GCA_041670225.1 Bacilli bacterium
AATTATCTTTGTTTTCAGGCATGTTTCCCTCATCAAGCCGGGAAAGATAGACTAACTGATTGGTCTGTCTTGTCAGCTTGTTGATTTGTTTGCTGATTGATTCCGACCATTGAGAATTACCGTTAAGACTTTCCATGACTTCGTTATTAGCCTGAATGATTGATAACGGAGTTTTGAAGGAGTGAGAGGCATTGGTGATGAACATCTTCTGCTTCTTTTCAATTTCAATTGCTGGTCGGATGGCTAGATAGGAAATAGCGATGGTCATGATGGCAAAAGCACCTAGACCTGCACAGCTGATGGTGATGGAACAGAAACGGAAATAACGGAAATTTTCTAATTCGGAGTGAAGATCAATGAAGACATAGAGATAGGTTGAGTCATCTTTGATTTTTGATGAAAATTTATAGTCACCATAATAGCCAGTCATTTGTTCATCGAGAAAAACACTATCAACTATATTTGTAATTTCATCAGTTGAAAAAGCGGCAACATGGGAATTGTTGATATTGATGACTGATCCGTCTGGATTGAGATTAGCGGTGAAGAAACGGGTTTGGAAAGGTGTTTCCTCATACATATCATCAGTTTCATCAGTGGAATCATCTTCAATGTTTTTTTGAGAAAGGGTTGAATAATCAAGCTGATATTCTGCCAGGCTTTCTTGGTCAAGATCAGTTTTTGGCTGATGTTTATCGGGGAAAACTCCGTCATTATTCAAAAGGACTGTCAGAATTGAATCGCCTTTTTTCTCAATATTCAGATAAGAAATGAGATTGATTGAAAAAACGATAGTAAAAAGAATGACCAGAACACTGGAAAAAGCGACAGCGATGATTCTGGTCTGAATTTTTTTAATCATTATTGATTAATACAAGTGAATATCCTTGATTTCGGAAGGCTTTGATTTCGATATTGGAATTCATTACTTTGAGTTTCTTTCTTAGAAAGCTGATAAAGACATAGACATTCTCATCAGTTGAGCATTCATCACTCTTCCAGGCAGTATTGAGAATAGTACTGGTAGGAATGATTTTATCAGTATTTTTTAAAAGCAATTCCATAATCTGGAGTTCTTTATTGATGAGCTTTTCTTTCTTTCCATCAACAATCAATTGACAGCTGGCTCGGTCTAAAGTGACATTGCCAAAAGCAAGGTTTTCATCTAAAATGGCGCCTTCTCTTCTGGTCAAGGCCCGGATATGGGCTAAGAGAACCTTGATGTTGTAGGGTTTAGTCAGATAATCATCGGCTCCTGAATCCAGGCCTTCGACAATATCGTCAGGAAGACTTTTTGCGGTCAGGATCAGAACTGGAGTATTGATTGATTTCTGACGGATGGTTTTCAAAACTGTCAGACCATCAAGAATAGGCATCATGATATCGAGGATGATTAAATCATAGGAATTCATCTCAATATATTCTAAAGCTTCCTGTCCGTTATAGACAGGATCAACAGAATACTGGTTTCTTTTCAGAAGAACACAGATAGCATCTGATAATTCTCTTTCATCTTCAGCAAATAATATTTTCATAAACAATCCTCCATACTTAAATAACATTATAAAACAAATTCCAAATATTTTAAAAAATGTTTTACCAACAATCATTATCCGTTTATAGGATTAAATTAAACTGAAACTTTAATAAAATCCTGGTATTACCAAAAAAAGAGATATAAAAAGCCCCAGAAGTGATCTGGGGCAAGGTTTATTTCTGAGAACTGATGAAACCTCTGATGTCGGAAAGATTTCCGTACAGTTTGGTTTCAGCATTGTCATCAACAATTAAGGTTGGGGCAGTGGTGATTTTGAATTTCTCTGCCAGTTCTTTTCCTTGTTCATCTTCAGCGAAGATTTCATCGAAAGGAATTCCGGCCTGGGAGAGGAATCTCTTAGCCTGACGGCAGTTAGGGCAAGTCTTGGTGGCAAGCAGAACAATCTTCTTCTCGGATTTCTTCTCGGGAACGCCGATGGTTGGAGTGGTAGCCTTAGGAGCATCCTGATTACAGGTACAAGTGGACTCGAGTTCATCCTGAGATGTTTCTTTTCCGGAAAGCTCCTCAGGTAAATAAGTTTTTCTAGAGGTGAATTCGGAGACTTTGCCATCATTCCAGTTACGGACTGGGCGATAGTAACCGGTGATTCTGGAATAGACTTCGGCTTCGCCATTGCATTTAGGGCAAGTGAAGTGCTCACCAGGGAGATATCCACATTTTGGACAGACTGAGTAAGTTGGTGAAAGTGTGAAATAAGGAAGTCTGAAATTGGAGGCGATTTTCTTGACTAAGCTGGCAGCAGATTTCCAATCAGGAAGTCTTTCGCCGAGGAAGGCATGGAAGACAGTTCCTGAGGTATAAAGAACCTGCATGTTATCTTCCATTTCTAAAGCTTGGAAGACATCGCTGGTATATCCGACAGGGAGATGTGAGGAGTTGGTGTAGAAAGGAGCTCCGCCATTCTTGGCAGCGGTCTTGATATCACCGAATTCAGCGACATCATGCTTGGCAAATCTGTAGGTAGTGGATTCAGCTGGAGTAGCTTCGAGATTGAAGAGGGCATCATATTTTTCCTGATAGTCAGAAAGTCTGGTTCTCATATGATTGAGGATTTCGATTGAGAGAGCACGTCCTTCTTCGGTAGTAAGACCCTTTTGGAACCAACGGGCATTTTCTAAAGCCTCATTCATACCAAGAAGTCCGATGGTTGAGAAGTGATTCTTGAATGAGCCTAAGTATCTCTTGGTGTAAGGATACATTCCCTGATCCATAAGTCTGGTGATGACCTTTCTCTTGATATCAAGGGAACGGGCAGCAATATCCATATATCTATCGATATAATTGTAGAAATCTTCCTTGCTGTTGCTGAGGTAAGCCATTCTTGGAAGATTCAGAGTAACGACACCAACAGAACCAGTTGATTCACCGCTTCCGAAGTATCCGCCACCCTTCTTTCTCAGTTCACGAAGATCAAGTCTGAGACGGCAGCACATGGATCTGACATCGCTAGGCTTCATATCAGAGTTGATATAGTTAGAAAAATAAGGTGTTCCATACTTGGCAGTCATTTCGAAAAGAAGCTTGTTGTTCTCACTTTCGGACCAATCAAAGTCCTTAGTGATGGAATAAGTTGGTATTGGATACTGGAATCCTCTGCCGTTATAATCACCTTCAATCATGATTTCAATGAAGGCCTTATTGACCATGTCCATTTCTTTCTTGCAGTCGCCATAAGTGAAGTCCATTTCCTTTCCGCCAATGATAGCAGGAAGGTTCTTCATATCTTCAGGGACAGTCCAATCAAGAGTGATGTTGGTGAATGGTGCCTGAGTTCCCCATCTGGAAGGAGTGTTGACACCATAGATGAAGCTCTGGATGCACTGCTTAACAGAATGGTAATCGAGGTTGTCGACTTTGACAAATGGAGCAAGATAAGTATCAAAGCTGGAGAAAGCCTGAGCACCTGCCCATTCGTTCTGCATGATACCTAAGAAATTGACCATCTGATTGCAAAGAGTAGAAAGATGCTTGGAAGGAGCGGAAGTGATTCTTCCGGTGACTCCGCCTAGACCATCGCTGATGAGCTGCTTAAGTGACCAGCCGGCACAGTAGCCGGAAAGCATACTTAAATCATGGATGTGAAGGAAGCACTGCTTGTGAGCATTGGCGATTTCTTCATCATAGACTTCGCTAAGCCAGTAATTGGCAGTGATAGCACCAGAATTGGAAAGAATAAGTCCGCCTAAAGATAAGGTGACGGTAGAATTCTCTTTGACTCTCCAGTCCTTGTCAGTACCGATATAGCTATCAACTAATTTTTTATAATCGATGATAGATTCATGAGCTTTTCTAACTTTTTCATGCTGTGAACGATAAAGAATATAAGCTTTGGCAGTTGTCTGATAACCGCACTTCATTAAAGCTTTTTCGACTTCATCCTGGATTTCTTCAACCATAGGGCAAAGTTTTCCCTGATCATTAAGGGAAGATTCGACAATGAGTTCAATGGCTCTGGCCATCGAGGAAACATCTCTTGCAGTTATTTCATTAGTAGAAATGAAAGCCTTAGCAATGGCATTTTCAATCTTTTCAGCTTCGAAGACAACTTTAGAACCATCTCTTTTGATAACATTTTCCATATTCTTTACCTCACAGTCCGAAATCCATTGTTTCGGGTTTAATTTCTATTGTCGTACCGGCATCTAAACTAGACTTACAATCAATTAGTCTCTGATTGCTGCTTCCTCGGAAGATACATTCTTTTGAAAGCTTTTCAACGATGAATGGACTATCAACTAGAACATCGATGAATTTTAAGGCTTCTATCGCATCTGCTCCTGCCTTTCCGGATAGTATCTCTTCAAAGGTGAAACCAGTGTAACACCAGATGTTTAGTCCTCTTTCTTTGACTTTTTTACATAATTCAATGATTATGGGACTTTGAAGAAGAGGGTCACCACCTGACAGAGTGATGCCATCGATGAATTTAGTTGCGAAAATATCATTAATTAGGAGATCAAGAGGATACTCCTTGCCACCATTGAGGTTCCATGTTTCTGGATTCTGACACTTCTGACAGGCATGAGTACATCCCTGGGTGAAGATGACATATCTGATTCCCGGACCATTAACGGCTGAATGTTTTTCTATTCCAGCTAATCTGATAGTCAAGATTTTTATCCCCCTAATCAATTAACCGAAACAACTGAATTTTCGATGCTTGAATATTATCGCTTTAGTTAATAGAAATTTCAATTGTTTTGCTCAATGTAAATAATTTTCATAAAAATTAAAAAAAATCGACTAAAAAACGCCTATTTTTCTTAAAACAAACAACTTTAATTATTGTCAATGGTTGTGCTTATTTACTTGTTTCTTGCTCATTATTGATATCAAAGCAAGAGACAACTTCTTAACCCGTGAAGTAGTAATTAATTTAAAAACTTACATATTTAAGGCGTAAATTTATGTAATGAAAATTTCTATAAAAGAATTGCCATCCTTTTTTATACAAATGAATAGCAGGCATAATGCTTGAATGGGCAATTATGAAGTGACTAAAACAAGCAAAATCTAATACAAGGAAAAGTTTGTTATAACTATCTGAAAATAATAAAAAGGACTCTCTGTTTTATATTTATTTTTGTGTTTACACATAAATATAAAAATAAGAAAGCCCTTACATGGTTTTACTAAAGAAAAGACGGTTTCCCGTCGCAGATGTTTCTATTTCTTAGACTTGATTTTCCAGGATCCAAAGCGTGAATTTAAAACATCGCTATCAGTTTCCTGAACTTCAATTTCGGATACTCTTCTCTTATTGGCTTTTTTAGTCTGATGACCATTTTCGGTCATATATCCATCTAAGGATGCAAACGGATTCATTCCACAAATCATAGATATTCCTCCTATGAGTATCTTTATGATAGGCTAATAATTATTGTTTTTCAATGGATATTTGTCACAAAAATTAATTTTTTTATAAAAAAACAGGATATATTCTGTTTTTAGTAATTTGTTTTTTTTAAAATATCAGTATTTTAATAGATAGTGATATTCTTGTGAATTAAATTTTTTCGTTACTTTGAGTATCAGTAAATATTCCTCTGATATTCGTGTAATCAAAATTTCCGGAAAAAGTCTTATAGATTTTAAAAATAAAAGAATAAACATAGGAACTTGTAATCGTACTGTCTTTCTTGATATCAAAGAATAGATAAGATATATCCGGCTTATTTTCGTAGTAATAGAAATTCTCGGTTACCATCACTTCTTCGCCTTCTTGGTCATTCTGTCGGTTATTGCGTTTGAAAGCCCGGTAGCCTTGAGGAATCTGAGCAAAGATAAAAAGGATTGCTGGTTTTTCTTCTGAAAAAGTAAACTCGGAATCTTTCTCCTGAGTATTGATGCTTAAGCCATCATTTGTATAAAAGAGTGCTAAGTCATCATTATTTTCAGTTAAATAATAATTGAAATACAGAGGTGTTTCCAAAGTTAAGTCAGCGACATTATTCTGTATTTCTTTCTGATTAATCTTATTGTAGGAGATAGTAGTCAGGGTTTCTATCTGATGTCCGTAATAACAGCGGTAATAATCCATGTTGGTAAGATTTCCACAGGAAAACAAAGAGAGGGACATCACCGATAGAAATAATGATAATTTTTGTTTCTTCATCTATCCTTATTATATAAGAAACTATTTTCGGATGGTTAGCTTTAACGGAATTTTCTGTTCCTTGATGTCTTTATAGAAAGGAACACAGATAATTCTTCCGTTTCTGATAATGACAGGGTAAAGGAAAAGAAGATCATCACCTACCTGCTGCTTTTTTAAAAATAGTCGGACATCTTTACATGGAAGATTAGTTGAAAGCTTATCTCCGGAATGGTAATTTCGGACAATGACAGGGAGAGAAGAAACATTAAAAAGCTTAGGGTCGGAGAAATCAATTGTCAGATAATTATTTTTATAGATTCTCTTCTCAGTAACCAGGATTTCATAGTTGAGATTCTGATGACAGGAATCCAAATAGAAGCTGTCTTTCAGTCGGTAGAGAGTCTTTTGAAAATCAAGAGGCAAAGAACCATCAGCTCTTCTTTTCAGGAACTCAAAAACTTCTTTGCCTAGTCCGGTGATTCTTTCATTAGAAACCTGAAGGTTTTGATTTGTAAGCAACCAGAAGATGAATCGCTGTTTTTCTTCTGTTGTCAGCTTTAGGTAATATTCAAAGGAATAAGGTGACTTTTCGTTCTTGAAAGAAGCATAAAGCTGTTCATTTTTCCGATTCCGTTTTTTCATTTCCAGAATTAGTTCCTGATCAGTGATATTTTCTTTGTTCTTTCGGAGCCGGTTTCTGATTTTCTTTTCATCAGCATTAGTGACATCCTCATAATAAGGATAATTATTTTTTTTCAGATAATCATAGATTTCTTCTTTGGTAAAATCCAATAATGGACGAATGACTTTCAGTGAGCCTAGATAGGAAATGTCATTCAGGCCATAGTGAAGCGGAATATTCTTTCTCAGAAGCTGAATTTGATAGGTTTCAATTGAATCAGAAAGATGATGGGCAGTCAGAAGACCGTCCAGTTGTTTTTCCAAAACTGTCTTTCGGAAGAATTCATATCGGTAGTCACGGGCCCATTCCTCGAAATTATGGTCTTGTTCTTTTTTAAACTGAGTATCACGGCGTTCAATCTTCAGCTGGAAGCAAGAGGCATAGTGATTGACAATTTCTTCTTCCTTGTCAACAAAGGGAGAATCATGGTAGTTTACATAGGCTAAAGTTATATGGTCTGAGAGTTTTTCCTGATAGACTGAATAAAGCATTAATAAAAGAAAGACGGAATCTGGTCCGCCTGAGAAAGCAAAAAGAAAGTGTCCGTTAGCTAATCCCAGTTTTTGAAAAGCTGAGAGAAAAGTTTCTTCTTCTTTAGTCATCGATAAATAAAACTGAGGATTCAATTTTTTCGTCTTCTCTGAGAGAGATTGAACTCAGAAGATTTGACTGTTCCTTCTTCAGTTCTTCATTCTGGCGGTAAGCATTGATGAGGACGACAATGAGAATAATAATCACAATTAAAAAGAAAGCCATGATTCCTAAGTAGATGCGGTTCTTGGCGGAGCCTGATAAAGGCTTCTTTTCCTTCTGTTTAGTTTCTTTGTTATTATTTTCGATTTCGTTCATGTTAAATGACCTCAAACATCTGAGAAGCATTCTCAATGGTTGAAATAGCACGGATTTCTTTAATCTGTGCTTTGACACTTTTGCCAAGAGGTGACGATATTTCAATGATATCATCAAGCTTGACTTCCGTGGATGGTTTGGCTATTTTTCCGTTAAGTCGGACATAGCCTTTTTCGATGAATTCTTTGGCAGCCTCTCTTCTTTTGATCAGGCGGCTGACTTTTAGGTATTTATCTAATCTCATGTTTTTATAATACTAATAATTTAAGGCAAAGGAAAGATAATCACAAGAAAATCATATAAATTGTTGAATTTACTGTATTCAGATAAAAGAAAAAGCCTAGGGTCGGAACACCCCAAGCTTTTCGTTTGTGATTTGAAGTAGACTTTTTGTCCAACAAGCGGATTA
>JBAXZU010000083.1:0-7658 GCA_041670225.1 Bacilli bacterium
GACTTCTTATTGGAATCATGAATGGAATTAAGCTTGATAATAATCTCTCTTCCTTTATCTAAGAGAATTGTTTTAGGGATAGGATAAGTATCTGATTTAGAATTATTTGCTGATTTACTGACTAAAACAGTATTATTAAAACTATCATCCTTTAGTTTTGCCTGAGGAATAATATGATCGATATCGTAATTACTTCCACTTTGCAAATCTTCAAAGGAGATGGGTTCTCCGGAATAGACGTCATATCCTAACTGCATGAAGTAATAGAAGTATTTCTTAGCACGAAGCTTTTCTTCAGGAATTGAGGCTAACCGTTCTTTCACTTCCTCTCTGGCAAGAGTCTTAGCAGCTTTAAAGATATCAGTCAGCTGTTTCTTTCTAGACAAGGTACGTTTCTTTTCCTGCTCACTTCTGGTGCATTCAACAAAGTAGCTGCTGAATGAATCAATATGTAAGATTTTTTTCAGTTCCTCAACAATTCTCTTAGTCTGTTTTAAGGCTCTCTTCATATCCGGAGAGACATATTCATCTTCAATGATTTCATCAATAGTTAGGTTCTTTGTCTTGTTAAGTCTATCAACCTGTTCTTTGAAATCAAAAGAATTCTTTGTTTCATAGATTTCCATGAAATTCAGAGGACTGACACGCATAAGATCCATAATAGTCTTATTGATATATTCACCAGTGGTGTTATCAAGAACTTCAGAGGTAAGTCCATCTAAGAGCTTCTGTGACATCTTTCCCCAACCAGAATAATGGAGTGAGGAGAAATATTTGATTTGGCTTTCAGAAAGACCGAGCTTTCTCATTCTTTCACTGGCAACATTGCCATCTTCAAACATAGTCAGAGTAAAGATAACTTCCTCAGCCAATTCTCTTTTCTTTTCATCAAGATAGAACTTTTCACCAAAACCTCTATCATTAGCCATATCAATAAAGGAGGCTAAGGAAGCGTGCAGATCTTCTTCCTTCAGCTCTTTGGTTCTCTGACTAAGTAAGACATTCTCATTCTTATATTTACTCTTTAAGACTGATTTGAGTTTAGTGACAGAAACCTTCTTCTGCTTCAGATAAAGATTATCTATCAGATATTTTTTATCTTCTTCAGTTATCTTTTCACCATTGATCAGCCAATTATTCATTTCATTCAGAAGAATAAATTCTGAATAGAGAAGTGATGATTTAGGAAGAGTCTGTTCACCGAAAATATAGGTGCAGGAATTCTTCATTCGGTCAATGAACCTTTCTTCGGTCTTTTCTTTATCAATGACATCATCAAAATTCCAGGGAGTAATCTTAACATCTTCCTGTTTTCTGACTGACCAACCAATAGTGGCTTTGGGAGAAAGAGGTCCGACATAATAAGGAACCTTGAATTTAAGTAAGGTGACTATCTTGTATTCATTTGGTTTTTCTTTAGAACATTCACCTAAGAAAGGATAATACTTCTTCTGATTATCGATAATCTTCTTCATTTCCATTTCATTAAGCTGGTAAGGGAAGACACCATTGAGTTTTGAATTCTGGATTCTCAGATAGACACCAGATTCCATCTGATTGAAAATATCGGACAGCAATTTCCTATCATCCGGTCTCTTCCAAGCAAAATCATCAGTTTTATCAAACGGAAGATCCTTTTTAATGACTTTGCAAAGATCCTCATTAGAAACGCTATGCTTCAGACATTCCTTTTTCTTACCTATCTTGTTGTACCCGACATAATTGACATAATTCGTAATAGCAACATTCTTAGGCTTTTTATTTTTAGGATCAATTTCAACCTTAATTGTTTTTCGGAAGAAATTATTGTATTTTTCAGGCGCATAATCCTTATATAGACGCTTTAATACTTTTAATTGATCCTTATGAGTCTGATAAGTATCAATCATAGCCTCTGAGATAGTTGCCTTTCCTTTAAGCAGACTGATCAGAATACGGTAATCATAGATTTGCTTAGCAAGCATAATAATATTAGTTCTGACATCACCAATCTGAGAACTAAGACTTGGAGCAACAGACTTCTCAAAATCATCGGAAGTGAAATCCAATGAAAGATTAGAAACTTCCGAATCATTGATATCACGGAATAAAGCACTCACAGACATCTTGGAACCATTGACTAGCTTCAGCAGACCGGAAGGAAGATCTTTTCCAACCTTAAATCCGAAAGCCTCAGCTTCAGAATCACAAAGTTCCTGTTTCTTAAATTTGGTAATAAAAGCAGTAATCAGCTTCTGAGATTTATCATCATTGCAATTGAAAGTTGCAATAGAATCAGGAGCATCCTCACCTTCCTGGTTGTCTTCTCTCATCAACTCATCAATATCATTGAATAAATTAGTCAAGGTAGTCGGATCACTGCCTATAGATTTCATTTCTCCTTCATAAAGGAAGTTTCCGCGGTACTTGATCATATGAGCTAAAGCTAAATAAACCTGCTTCAGATCATACTGTTTTTCTGGATTATTCATCATCTCATAACGAAGATGATAAATAGTCGGATAATCCTTGAAATAGACTGAATCTGTTTTTGATCCATTGAAAAGAAGATTGGGAGTCTGGCAGTTAGCAGGTTTATCTTCCTTATGATAGGCAGAGTTATTCAGCCGGTCAAAGAAATTAGCATCATGCTTATTCATTTCTTCAGCAAAAAGCGACTGAAGAAGATTGATTCTCCATCTTCTTCTCTGATATCTTCTTCTAGCTTCACGGTTAGTTCTTCTATCCGCTGCTGGACTAGCAGCTTCAAAAAGTCTAGCACCCCAAAGATGTTTTCCCTGTTTTCTGACGACATGATAGTCATAGTCAGTGACACACCATCCTACAGAATCAGTTCCGATATCAAGTCCCAGATAATACTTTTGCTCTTCGTTCATGTTGACAATTCCTTTCGTTGCGAATATACTTTAGATGTAATTAACAATACGAGTTCAAATAAACGTATGTCAATTCCATTAGGCCTGCGTTGGCGGGCAATTGATTCTCCCTATCGGAGAATTTTTTTATTCTACAAATAATTATAGTATCCTAGCATCCTAAATTAAAGATAAGTAACTACAAAATAGAACAGTATATACTCAAATCGCTCAATATAAAGAAGTGAAACAATTTACTTCAGAGAAAATACCTAAAAACAGAATAAGATAAAATTTCATTTTCCCTTTATTTATTTATTTCTTTTGATATAATACCTTTTACGGACAGACAAATGACATTTGATGAAACAATTAAGAAAATAAAATCATCTTTAAACGGCGAATCTCTTCATGATGTTGAGGTCCTTTTTGATGCTGCTGAAAGATATTCATCCAGCAAATACAAAAACAGCATCAATTCCGTAATTACTGACTTGCTCAACGAAATAACCAAATCAACTCTAGATGAAGATAAAGTCGCCATTGCTGAATACATCAACAAACAGTCTGGAAAGAAGTTTAAAAATTCTTTACTGAAGGCCCGCGGTCTCATTGTCAAAAAGAAATATGACAAAGCCATCGACCTTCTCAACGGAATTGAAATAGAAGTCAAGGATTCAATAGAAACCGCAATCAGAGAGAATGATCAGCCATCCCCTATTGAATTCCGCTATCTCTATTCCCTGATGGAGTTTGTTCTCTGTAAGACTTACTTCCCCTGTAAGAATTCTCTCTCCCTTCCGGTTGACTATGTTGCTTTCTTCTCCTTGAAATCCCAAGCTCTCCTTCTCAAAGGAGATATAGAAGAAGCTAAGTATTATCTAAGAAAAGCCTATGACTATAACCCTGTCTGTGCGGAGCTATCCTTCTTAGCCTGTGACTATTCCCACCGTGAAAAGAATGATATTTCCTTTATCTCCAATCTTGATAAAGTTCATCGTTTCCTTTACTGCAAGGATGACTACACTCACTATCTTTCTTACATTGCTGTCTATCTCAAAGAACATGATCCTGTTAAATTCAAGCCTTTCATTAGCTATGTCCAATCAAAAATGAATGCGGCTATCTCCTATTCTCAGATTATTGAAGAACTCGGACCAGAGACGGTGTCAGAGGTTGAAGCCTTAGGCATCAATCTTCATATCAGTGAGGAAGTCATGACTGTCCTTACTTCGGAGGTTAGAAGAATCCTCACCTTTAAAAACAAAGTAAATCTTGAATACTACGTTTCATTACTTAACGAATTAATCGGCTTAAATCATTACGAATTAACAGAAACAGAACTAACAATTAAATAAAAAGTTGTTTATATAAGCTGATTGATAAACAAATAAAAAGGCCGGCAGATTTCGTTTCTTCCGGCTTTTATTATTTCTTGGAGTCGTTATATTTGATAGCAGCTTCAATCAGTCCCTTGAATAACGGATGTGGTTTATCAGGACGTGACTTGAATTCAGGATGAGCCTGAGTAGCAACAAAGAAAGGATGTGAAGGAATCTCAATCATTTCGACAATATGATTGTCAGGAGAGAAGCCAACTGGAATCATGCCATTCATCTTCAGAAGTTCACGGTAATCATTATTGACTTCATATCTATGACGATGTCTTTCATGAATTTCCTTAGTCTGATATAAGGAGAAGACCTTACTGGAAGGATCAATGACACAAGGATATGAACCTAAACGCATGGTTCCTCCTAAGTCCTTGACCTTATGCTGATCAGGCATGAGATAAATAACCTGATGCATGCTGGAAGGATCAAATTCCGAGGAATTGGCATCAGCAAACTTCAGAACATCTCTGGCAAACTCAATAATAGCAGTCTGCATACCTAAACAGATACCTAAGAAAGGGATGTTGTTAACTCTGGCATATTTGATGGCAGAGAGCATTCCAGGAATTCCACGGCTTCCGAAACCGCCTGGAACTAAGATACCATCAGCATTCTTGAGAATATCATGAGCGGTATTGTCAGTGATTTCCTCACATTCAATCCAGTCGATGACAACTTTCTTATTCATGCTCCAGCCAGCGGCCTTAAGAGCTTCATTAACGGATATATAGGCATCATGGAGAGCCATATATTTGCCAACCATAGCAATATTGATGGTTTCCTTGGATTCCTTGATAGAAGAGACAAGGGCTTCCCAGTTTTCAAGGCTGGGTTCAGGCATTGGAAGGTGAAGAGTTTCACCGACAGCCTGAGCAAAGCCTTCCTTGTCTAAGACAAGAGGAAGCTCGTAGACAGTCTCAACATCCATGTTAGGAAGAACATGATTCGGAGGGACATTGCAGAAAAGAGAAATCTTATCTGTGACGTTCTTATCAAGTTCCTTTTCAGTCCGGCAGACAATAATATCAGGCTGTAAACCCATAGACTGAAGAGTCTTAACAGCCATCTGAGTTGGCTTAGTCTTAAGTTCGTCGCTGGCTCTGAGATAAGGAATCAGAGAGACCATGACAATACAGACATTGTCAGCACCGACTTCATGCTTAAACTGACGGATTGATTCAAAGAAAGGCTGGGATTCGATATCACCGATAGTACCACCGATTTCAATGATAGTGACTTCGGTTTCATCAGCTTTGAATGAACGATGGAAACGGGATTTGATTTCATTAGTGACATGAGGAATGACCTGAACGGTTCCGCCGCCATAATCACCATGTCTTTCCTTAGAAAGGACAGTTTCATAAACCTTTCCGGTAGTGACATTTGAATGCTTATCAAGATTCTCATCAATGAATCTTTCATAATGACCAAGATCAAGATCGGTTTCAGTTCCGTCATCGGTAACAAAAACTTCACCATGCTGAGTCGGAGACATGGTTCCTGGATCAACATTAAGGTATGGATCGAATTTCTGCATGGTGACATGATAGCCTCTGGCCTTAAGAAGTCTTCCTAAGGAAGCAGCTGTAATGCCCTTACCCAAACCGGAAATAACGCCGCCTGTCACGAATATGTACTTTTCCATAGATCTTTCCCTTATGAATTACTTTCTCCATCGTTTTTCAAGGCTAATTTCTTAAAGTACTCAAGAATAGCCCTTCGGGTGATGATTCCAATGAAGATTCCTTTATCATCCAAGACCGGAACATAATTCTGACCGACAGCTAATTCGATCAGATCTTCCATCTTGCTATCGTAATTGATGGCCTGTATCTCTCTTTCACAGGGAACACTGAGAATTGGAGTATTCTCAGCTAACCGATAGTTCATTTCTTCATGATCTTTGATAAATCTAAAAAGATCACCCTCAGAAACAGTGGAGATATATCTTCCATCACGCGATACAACCGGAATAGCAGTGTAGTTATGGTGAATGAGCTTTTCTGCAGTCTGTCTGAGAGTGGCATCATCCAACACAAAAGCGACTTGGCTTTTCGGTATTAGGAAAAAAAGAATATTCATACGGGTAAATATTTTACTATAAATTAACTTTTTTTGGAATAGCTTTACTTGCTCTTTATTGTAAATAAAACTCATTTCAGAATATTGTCTAAAGTTGGATGTCATTAAAAAAACAATGAATATCTCAATTATTTATTGAAATCATATATAGAATAATACTGAATTAAATAAATTTTAATTATTTTTAGAAGAAATCCTCATCTCTTGATTTCAAAAACCAGATAAACAATCAATGAAATCCATAGATTGGAAAATAAGACTAAAGAAAAAACCAAAAAATCAAAAACAACCCCAGAACAACGGATTTCTTTGAATAAAACGCTCACTTTGATTTCAAAGATAAAAATATAATAGTATAATAAATAAGTTATTTAATAAGGAGATAGATTATGGCTGAACAAACAAAGAAAAATTTCTATGTCACAACTCCAATCTACTATGCTTCAGGCAATATCCACATCGGACACACCTACTGCTGCACCTGCAGTGATGTTATTGCCAGATACAAGAGACTGAGAGGATATGATGTCAGATTCATGACTGGCAGTGATGAACACGGTCAGAAGATTCAGGGAAAGGCTTTAGAAGCCGGAGTAACCCCTCAGGAATATGTCGACAAAATTGCTGAGTCCTTCAAGGAAGTCTGGAAGGCCATGGATATTTCCTATGACTATTATGTCAGAACTACTGATAAGTCTCATGTTGAATGTGTTAAGAAAGTCTTCACTAAGCTTCTTAGCCAGGGAGATATTTACCTTGGACAATATAAAGGCTGGTACTGCACTTTCTGTGAATCTTTCTTCACTGATGAACAGGTTGGCGAACAACATCTCTGCCCCGACTGCCACAGACCCGTTCATGCTGAAACTGAGGATGCCTACTTCCTTAACGTCAAGAAATATGTTCCTGCCTTGCTGAAGTTCTATGAAGAAAAACCTTCGTTCTCTCAGAAAGACAAGATCAATGAAATGATCAATACTTTCATCAAACCCGGACTTGAAGATCTCTGCATTACCAGAACCTCCTTTGATTGGGGTATTCCGATAAATGAAGATCCTAAGCATGTCGTTTATGTCTGGATTGACGCCCTTCTCAACTATGTCTCAGCCTTAGGCTACACCACCGAGGATGATTCACTGATGCAGAAATTCTGGTCTGATGATTCCGAAATCATCCATTTGATTGGAAGAGATATCACCAGATTCCATACCATCTACTGGCCGATTCTTCTTATGGCTTTAGGACTAAGACAGCCTGACAAAGTCATTGTCCACGGTCTTCTTCTCACCCGAAGCGGAGTCAAGCTTTCAAAATCCTTAGGTAATGC
>JBAXZU010000084.1:0-7560 GCA_041670225.1 Bacilli bacterium
AAGGACCCACTTGGATTTATTAATAAGCTCTTTCTGTACAGCGTGAAATTGGAATGTATTAATAGAGCCAAAGCAGTATTTCAGAGGAATGACTGCTCTCAGACTGTCGACTCCTGACAGTGTGAATTTGGATCTCTTTCCAAAATCAGCCGGATTATGGTAGACGAGGCCTGTGAATATGACATAGCCATGGGATGCAAGTGTCTTTTTTCTGAACATGATTTTAGATAGCTTATTTCTTGCTTTTGAATTGCCCTGTAGAGGTCTGATGGAATCTATACGGCATCTTTTGTTCTTGAATTTTAGAATGAACATAATCGGCCATTCTCTGAGTCTCAGGAGCCACATATTTACGAAGAACGGATTAACGGCAATGGATTTCCTCATCGAAATGATTTCGGTCGCGAGTTCTCTCTCACGATTGATGTCAGTTCCCCAGTATTGATTTGTAGTTGAATAATAGATAGTCTCTTCACCAAGTTGGCCAATCAATCGAAGACAATCCGAGGATCCTGAATCAGCCTTTGAATACGACATGAACCTAGTATTATCTTTACCGGATATCTGTTTCTCGTCTTCCGCAATAATCGAATAAGGCAAGAGATGGTAGTCGCTCTGGTGGTCTGAATTGCTCTTGGAAGACATCCTCAGATTGATGTCCTTGATGTTGAGCATCGAGGGTTCGTAGTCCATAGCATCATTGTTAGTTACCATGGAATGAAAGGCTTTGCCGTAATAATAAACATAGTTATTTCTAAATAGAGCCCATTTGGAATCTATATAGTCGGAGAGCATCTCAGCAAAAGGGACGCTTTTAGGGCTAACTCGGTTGTTGTAGGATAAATCTCTATACTTGCTTAAAATCATGCCCTCAGCGAGGAGTTTTCGGGCCTCTAGGTCCGAATTGATGAGTCCCTTAGTAAAATCCTCCTGAAGAATGGTCTCGATGCAGTCAAACGGAACAGTTGGAAAGGCAGTGCAGACGAAATCAATTTTTCTCTGAGCTCTTTTAATAAGGTCCTTCGTTCTGATGTTTGCATAGCCGGCTTGAAAAGTAGTCTTCCCGGACCTGACCTGACCTGTTATATAGACGATATATCTAAGATTTTTGCAAAGGAAAGACTCAGTAGTCTTGCATCTGGACCTCAGAGAGAGCCACGCAAACAGCTCAAGTATCCAAGGGAGCACTAATAATGATCCTAAGACAATGAGAACTATATATCCAGGGTTCATCAGCTAACATTCCTCCTAGATTATATTTTCGTTCACTTGTCAACAAAAAACCTAATTTTAAGGTTCTTGATTTTCAAAAATGCCGATATCTGTCGATAAAAATAGTTTTTTTCTTACCCCCTATTTGCATCTAAAAAACATGTTCAATACACCTGATTTATACTTTAATAAACCCGTTTTCTTGATATAAACGAGATTTTAATCTAATATAAATGTGCAAAGGTTTGCAAAACTTCTAAAGCATGGATATCAATGTCTTAGTTGAAACCTAAGTAAACAGTCCTGGGTCAGCCTGAGAGTCGCTCTCTTATCGCTGGTTGGACTGTTTTTTCTTTTCTTTGTTTTTATTCTTTTGTTGTTCTTGTAATTTTACTCCATCTTTGTATTCCTTGTATTGTCTAGAAATTATTTTTTTGTTTTCCTTACTCACTTTCCATTTTTTATATTCTGGATTATCGTAATAAGAATTTTTGCTTTTACTCGAGACCTTTTTATAAATCATACCGGGATTATCATTTTTAGGATTCGGATTATCATGCAACCGAATATAATATTTATAAGCATTTCCATCGTTGTCTTTTTTCAAATTAAAGTTATGAAGTTTAACAGAATCAATTCTTTTGTTGCAATATTTATGATTTTCTTCTGCTCTTTTGCTTTTTTTCTTGAGATGTCTTGTTTTTTTATTGATCATTATTGCAGGATGCCAGTATAATTCTGCCACTTTCCATTTCTTGAATTTGGCAATTTGGCGTCCGTTGTCATCAAAAACAGGTCTATTCTTTTTAATTATTATCAAAATAACCACTAAAATTGAAAGGAAAGACATAAGAATAACAAAGATAACGAATCTATTCATCAATATTAACACCTCTAAAATAAACTTTATCACCGCATATTACTAAACCCCTAATTTTGAAATTAATATTCTTAATTTCAACGATAACTATCGCAAAAAAAAGTTTTTTGCTTACCCCATATTTGCATCTAAAAAACACTGTCAGGATCCTGACGACAAAAATTGATGCCTAAAACCTTGCCTATTGTTGCCTATCTTTTGCCGATGACAAACCCAAGAGATCTCTTGGAATCCGTTTCCGTGTCCTAAATCAGTAAGTCTTTGAAATTTTAAAGAATCACGCAAAGCGTAATTCAGTAGTCATTCGAATATAGGATTACATATACAGATAAGTATATAAGGATAGACCTGTATCATTTTGATACACCTTCCTGTATCACTTTGATACACCTTCCTGTATCACTTTGATACACCTTCAGTATTATTTAAAAGTCAAAAAAATAGTGGCATTTTGCCACTAGCGGGTGGTGGAGAAACTCCACTACTTTATTTCTTGTTTTCATCAGCTTTTTTCTTGTTGGCCAATTCTATTCGATTTATAGAATCTCGTGCCAGAACCAATGATTCATAGTCCTTCCTACTCATCATTATTAGGTCTTCTGTAGAATTTCCTACAAGAGCATCTATTGTGACATCTAAAACAATGGAAAGCCGAATCAGCGAGGAAATACTAGGCTCGGATATTCCTAGTTCCCAGTTACTGATATTTTTTTGAGTTTCGTTTAACAATTTAGCTAAATCAGATTGAGTTAATCCTTTGGCTTTTCGAAATTCTCTAATCATGTTCATACCATCATTATAGATTAAAGTAATTTAATTTCTAAATTGTATTGATTATTAGAAAATATTTAGCTATATTGATTATGCTTTTAGCAATTTAATTACTAAAAAGAAAAGGAAACAAAAGAAAATGACAATCAACTGTGAAGAGATTAAAAAAGACTATGAATCGCCTTATATGTTTAAGAAGACTATTGTCAAAATTCTGACAATGTTCAATTTAGGAATTCCCTCCGCTCAAAAGGTTTATGAATCAATGGAGCAGGAAAAAAAGGCATTTTATAAAAATAACAATCTTGTCGAAGTCGGCGTTAGGGCCATTCCATCGGTATTGGTTAAAAAGTATCTAGACGCGTTAGGCATCACCGACGAAAAAATAGAGAAGAAACTAAATGAATGCGATGGAAATCAATATTAGAGAAAATCCAAATTTCGTATTGCTGGTTTCTTCAAAAAGAAAAAGATATTACATCCATTCATCCGGAAGAGTTCTGTCGGTCGATAAAAGAAATAAAAAATCAACTATCTGGCTGAAATGCAGAAATAACAACGGGACATTGTCGGTAAGAATAAATAAACGTGAATTCTCTGTTCTTAAAATCATGATTCAGTCTTTCTATGTTTATTTCATTCAGATGTATGGGAACTCTTATCGAGTCACGTTCATTAACGGAAAGAAAGATGATTTGAGACTAAAAAATTTATACATCAAATTTGGAGCAATAGAACATGACCAAGAAATTAGCTGAGGCTTTCATAGACGAGCAGGATTCAGGATCCTTTGATTCTGAAAAATTCAACCGGTATTCTATCTGCAATTACTACTATGTCTGTCAGCTGTTTATTCATTCTGGAATTCAGCCATCTGACGATGATAGAAAAGTCATCTCTCATCTTGTTTGTCAGGCGTGGTACGGAGAAAACTGATATGAAAGATTTAACATTTTGTTGCTCTACTATATTCGTTTGGATGACCAATCCTCATGGACTAGGTCTGTCTGGTAATGAATTGTCAATTTATGCTCTCATTTACGGATTTACACAGGACTCCCGCTGGAAAGAAATTAAAACAAAATACATCATGGATTTCTGCGGATTGTCAAGATTAACCGTAGTTCGAAATTTGTCTTCTCTAGTTAAAAGCGGATTGATTAGATCTAAGACACAAAAGGGAAAATCTAACAGTTGCTATGTAGTAAATTCTGATTCGATTATAAACGCCGTAGAAAGCACCACTGATTATTTCACCGAAAAATCTCTAAATTTCAAAGACCGTTTCTCAATTAAAGGCCAGAGACCTCTTCCACTAGTCGATATGATCAAGAGCATCCACGATGACCAAGTCAGAAAGACAACAGAAATATATGAGGAGCAGAAGAAAGACTCAGGAGTTCACTGCGATGTCTATATGGCAAAAGATGGTTCTATAACTGAAACAAGGAGAAGAAAATGAAAAAGACACCTGAAGATATTATTTTAGAATTCATTCAGAAAAGATTTAATAACGAAAGAAACAAGTGGGAATGCGGTTTGAAAAACGATTATTATTACTGGGATGAAGTCGTTGATGAACTTACTCCCTATCTGGCTCGTCGAGAGCACTATGAAATCAAGAGGAAAGAAAATGACTAGTATTGATGATTTAAAAATCGAAGTTAGTTATAAGGAAATATTGAACATAATCAATTCACTAACCGATGAGGTCGTGCGCTATGAATATATTATTAAGAATTCATCTGCCAAAGATACTCATACGATTAAATTAGCCATCATGGAAATGGACCGAACCAGAGAGAAACTGCGGAATCTATTAGACTTTAATTTCTTTACGTGTTCTCTCCGAATCGATTCAACTGCAAGAGATCAAAAAGAATAGATTATGCAAAAAAATAAAAATCTGATAATCTGTGACATTGATTGGACTGAGATATTCGATATAGTCCCTTATTATATTTTTCTCAAAAAAACTTACAAAGCAAACTATCAGACCATAAGAGACTTAAAGAAATTTGCCATAAAAAAGGGGATTTCTCTTAAGAAGAAAGACGACGGGACTTTAGATCTCGACAAAGAGCGACTTCAAATCGTTTCAAAGGAGCCTATAGATTTGAGACACTGGGAAAAGCTCAGATTAGATCTAAATGAATTCCTGAGCCACCACAATCTACCGTTAGATATGTTTCGAATTTAAAAAAGGAAAAACGAAAAATGTTAAAGAAATTAAGTAAGCTGATTGATGGTGAGGTCCGCGGACTAGCAAAGCCAGTCGATTATGAAAAATCGACTCTAGTACTCTGGGTAGAGTCTGTGAGCGGTCACTCTAATTTAATCGGTCAATATTCACTATACGAATTTATGAATGATCTCAAAATAATAAATGACTATGATAAGGAATTCTGGGATGAAAAAAGAATAACCAGAGACTGCATCGCTTTTATCTTTTATCGACCGGACCCGGAAGTGTTATAAATGCTAAAAAAAACACAAGAGAACAGATGGTTCGTTTCTGCCTCTCAAAATGGAAACTATCTTGACGAGCGGTTCTTCATCACTTATCACCAGGCTTTGTATTTCGCTGCCGGAATAGCTACCGTATTAGGTTCTGTAGGGACTCCTGACGGTCAGGTGGTGATAGTAGACCGGCGGCGAAAGAAAACCAAAGAACTATTTATTATGGACTCCAGAGGTGAGACAGCCGATATTACTGATGAATTGAGATCTCTAATCGATAGAAAATTTAGACCTAAATCGAAAAAAGAGGAAAATGAAAATGGAACCAGTCTACTCAAACTTAATTAGTGATACTCAGCTTTATTCAGTTGTTGTTCAAAAGAAAAGCACTCAGGGAATCTGGGAGGATATTATTCTTGGAGGAAACAGTGAAAACGGAAAAGCTATATTTGGAAAAAACATATCAGCCGTTTATCCGTCCATAAGAATGGATTTCATATCGGTTTTCTTGAGAAATTTCAGATTTAATCTAATGCCTTACAGAATAGCCATCTTTTGTGGATTTGAACATCTCAAAGGATCAAACGCACCAATCATAGCAGAATACTCTGATAAGACACTAGTCAGATTTGCACTGTCTATACCTGACTTTTGGAAAGAGTTCCAGGATCTAACTGATATGATTCAAAGTCTTCAGCAGATTCGCGATAGCCGAGACCCTTTATATAGACATCCATATCATGGATTTCAAACAGAAAAAAAAGTAGATTCGGCTATGATTAAGTTAGATGGTATTCTTCGTGATATCAGTGATGATGAGCTGACTAAATCCTGGTCAGATGCCGAACATCAATTTGAGGTCTATCTTCAGAATTTTGTAAAACTTTACGATAAAGGAGGAATCTTTAAAACCCGATTTGACGAAGAAAAATCGAAAAGAAAGAAAAACCAGAAATGAGCATTTACAGGAGAGACAATGGAAAATTCAAAGTTTCCATAAATTATAAAAAATTAGACGGAAAATACGGAAGAGTTACTAAAGACTTTAAAACAAAAAGAGAGGCCATAGCCTATGAGCCGATTCTACGGTCAAAAGCTCTTGGAGTAGCTCCTAATGATATTCAGTTTGAAACACTGGCCAAAGACTTTCTTGATGAGTCCAAAAGAATTAGACGATATTCTACCTATATTCACTATACACGAATCACGAGACTTCATATTTTGCCTTTTTTCAAAGAGACGAAAATCGGTCAGATAAATAGAGCAGATATAGCCCGATGGAAAAAGGGTCTACAAAACGAATTATCTCCAAAGACTAAAAAGCACTATTCTTTTCTCTATCTGAGCCATTGTTTTAAAGTGCTCAAACTTATTTTCGGATACGGAAATAAAAATTATGAAATAGTGAACAATTCAATTAATCAGGAAGGAGGATTTAAAAAGGATCCTAATGCAGTCACACCTCAGAGAGTACTCCACTTTTGGACTCCGAAACAGTTTAACCTGTTCTTGAAAGTTATCGAATCTGAAATTGGCAGACTGGAAACGAAAGACCCATCTCAAGCGGCGACTTTAAAAAACACAAAAGTATTTCTTTCCATCTGCTTTTATGCGGGAACCAGACGAGGGGAAACTAACGGTTTAAAAGTGGAGGACTTCCACGATGGAGAGTATCCTTATCTGTCAGTCAAAAGGTCAATTTGCGAGAAAGTAGGATTAGGTCATTTCATCGAAACCAATCCTAAAAACACAGGGTCAGTGAGAGACGTCCCAATCCCCTCTAAATTGGCTAGAATCATTAGAGAGCATATTCATACCCAATTATCCAAAGAATACGGCTACAACCCCTCTTTCTATCTGTGTGGTGGCCCTTATCCCATTCCGTCATCTACTGCGGATGCAATAAAAGTTAAAGTGGAAAAAAAAGCTGGACTGCCTCACATCAAAGTTCACGATTTAAGACATAGCTATGTATCAATGCTGATAGATGCAAATGTTCCTATAGCCGTAATAGCAAAACTGACAGGTCACTCTTCACCAGAGATTACATTTAAAATTTATGGCCATTTGATGCCTCAAACACAGAGTGCAGCCATAATGAAATTGGAGAAAATAATAGGCAAGTAATGCGCCAAAATTACGCCATTCAATTATTTTTTAAGAAAAAAGCCCTATTTCTAGGGCTTTTATTGAATTCATGGCGGAGCGAGAGAGAACATACATAATTAACTAGTCAA
>JBAXZU010000085.1:0-7461 GCA_041670225.1 Bacilli bacterium
AATAAGCTGATGGTTGACTTCATTGACAATGAACAGAAAGAATCTATTTGGTTCCTTTCTTTCCTTGGTTTTATCAATGAATAGAGAAGTAATAAAGAGAATTATTAGCAGCAGGGCAAAAAGACCAAAATAAAGAAAGGGAAAAAGAAGAAAAGGAAGCCAAAGGAAACTTAGATTGGACCAAAGACCGGAAAAATAGAAAATCAGTCCGTCTATTGTTAGCGAGAGAATTATTAGAATCATTGTTAAAAACATAAGTTCTCCTTTTGTTTTCTTTGAATTTATTATAGCATACTCAAAAATATGGATTAAGCAAAAAATAAAACTTTTTAAATATTAAAGATAGCTGAATCCTCAGCCAATAAAAAAGGCGGTTTTATTTTCCGCCTAAGTATTTTTGATATTGCTCACAGCCAAGAAGAGTCTCAGCATTTTTGATTCGTTCTTCTAGGGGAATGGGAGTATCCATCAAAGGATAAGGAATGCCTAATTTTTGATATTTAGGAATCATGAGTGAATGGTAAGGCAGGACTTCAACCCGTTGGACATTATGAAGTGAAGCAATGAATTGACCGGTTCTCTTCAGCATTGAATCATCATCAGTAAGACCAGGAACTAAGACGTGTCTGATCCAGATAGGGAAGTTCTTCTGATCAAGATAATGGAACATTTCGATGACATTTTCATTACCTTTTCCGGTTATTTTGATATGAGTATCTAAGTCAATGGATTTTATATCTACCATAAATAATGAACAATAGGAAAGAAGTTCATCAAATTTCTTTAGATAATCCTCATTATTCTGAAAAGTGGCTCCACTAGTGTCAATAGTAACACTGACATGATTCTTCTTTGCGATTTTTGCTAATTCCAACAGAAAATCAATCTGTAAAAGCGGTTCTCCTCCAGAAATAGTGATTCCGCCGTTATCTCTCCAATAGGGATGGAATCGGTAAAGAAGCTGGAATGCCTGTTCAGGTGTCAGCTGCATTTTTCCCTTACCAGTCCAGGTTTCGGGGTTATGACAATAGAGACAGCGGAAAGGACAGCCCACCAAAAAGAGGACGGACCTGACTCCAGGTCCGTCCACTAAGCCAAATGATTCGATAGAGTCTATGTATCCAATCGTCTCACTCATTGATTAAAGAGCTTTGTGGCAGGTTCTTGCAATGACGTCAAGCTGCTGTTCATGAGTAAGATCAATGAACTTGACAGCATAACCAGAGACACGGATGGTGAAATTCTGATATTCTTCTTTTTCAGGATGGTTCATAGCGTCAATGAGCTTTTCGGTTCCGAAGACATTGACATTAAGATGATGGGCACCCTGATCCATATAGCCATCAAGGACCTGAACAAGGTTAGTTTTTCTTTCCTTGTTGTTGTGGCCTAAGGCATCAGGAGAGATAGTCTGGGTATTAGAAATGCCATCAAGAGCATATTCGTAAGGAAGCTTAGCAACTGAATTAAGAGAGGCAAGAAGTCCACTCTTTTCGGCACCATAGGAAGGATTTCCGCCAGGAGCTAAAGGTTCACCGGCTTTTCTTCCATCCGGAAGGGTTCCAGTGGCTTTGCCATAGACAACATTAGAAGTGATGGTAAGGATAGAGGTTGTAGGTTCACTGTTTCTGTAAGTATGATGCTTCTTAATCTTGGTTAAGAAAGTCTTGAGAAGAGTTATGGCGATGTCATCAGCTCTGTCATCATCATTTCCGTAACGGGGGAAATCACCTTCAATTTTGAAATCAGTAGTGATGCCCTGTTCATCACGGATAGCAGTGACCTTAGCATATTTAATGGCAGAAAGAGAATCGACAACATGGCTGAATCCAGCAATACCGGTAGCGAAAGTTCTTCTTAAATCGGTATCAATCAAAGCCATTTCGGCAGCTTCATAGTAATATTTGTCGTGCATGTATTGGATAAGGTTAAGAGTGTTGACATAGATTCCGGCTAACCAATCCATCATGATGTCATACTTAGCAAGAACATCACTGTATTCAAGAACATCAGTGGTGACTCTCTGATAGCAAGGACCAACCTGCTGATGAGTGATTTCATCAACACCGCCGTTGATTGCGTAAAGGAGGCATTTAGCTAAATTGGCACGGGCACCAAAGAACTGCATTTCCTTACCAGTCTGAGTGGCAGAGACACAGCAGCAGATTGAATAATCATCAGTCCAGATAGGTCTCATGACACAATCATTTTCATACTGAATGGAAGAAGTTGTAACTGAGATAAGGGCGGAATACTTCTTGAAGGCTTCAGGTAGTCTGCTAGTCCATAAGACAGTAAGATTTGGTTCAGGAGCAGGTCCCATATTCTCTAAAGTGTGGAGGAAACGGAAATCATTCTTAGTGACCATGCTTCTGCCGTCGATAGACATACCGGCAACTTCCAAAGTGGCCCAGACAGGATCACCGGAGAAAAGCTGGTTGTAGGAAGGGATACGGGCAAACTTGACCATTCTCAGTTTCATGACAAACTGATCAATGAGTTCCTGAGCCTGGGATTCAGTGATGACACCATTCTCAAGGTCTCTTTCAATATAGATATCAAGGAAGGTTGAAACTCTTCCGACTGACATAGCAGCACCGTTCTGAGTCTTGATGGCAGCCAGATAGCCGAAGTACAGCCACTGAACAGCTTCCTTAGCATTCTTAGCCGGAACAGAAATATCATAGCCATAGCTATTAGCCATTTCCTTCATTTCGTTGAGGGCCTTGATCTGCATGGAGATTTCTTCTCTCTTACGGATGATATCATCGGTCATGCTTCCATAACCGCAGTTGGATAAATCGTACTGCTTTTCGCTGATGATGTTATCAATGCCATATAAGGCAATTCTACGATAATCGCCAACGATTCTTCCACGGCCATAAGTATCCGGTAAACCGGTGAGGATCTTATTATGTCTGCACTTCATGATTTCAGGAGTGTAAACATCAAAGACACCGTCATTATGGGTTTTGTGGTATTCAGTGAAAATCTTGTGAAGTTCGGGATTAGGCTTGTAACCATAGGTGGTGCAGGCTTTTTCAGCCATGACAATGCCGCCATAAGGCATGAAAGCTCTCTTTAAGGGTTTGTCAGTCTGAAGTCCGACAATCTGTTCGAGACTCTTCAGGGCTGGATCAATATATCCAGGTCCATAAGCAGTGATGGAAGAGACAATTTCGGTTTCCATGTCAAGGACACCGCCCTTAGCTCTTTCTTCCTTCTGAAGACTGCTGACTTTGTTCCAAAGCTTTTCAGTGGCGTCGGTTGGTCCGGCTAAGAACGATTCGTCACCACCATAAGGTGTGAAATTGTTCTGAATGAAATCACGAAGATTAATATCTTCTTTCCATTTTCTTCCTTTGAATCCGACCCAAGCCTGTTCATCGATTTTCATGATAATTAGTCCTTTCTAATACGTAAGCAATTGATATTACCAAATTTCAAAATAAAAGAACAGCAAAAAGCAACACAAAACATATTTCTGTAACCGCTTTACCAAAAGCCTTAAAAATGACTAATTTTCAAAAATGTGGCAAAATGCTTCAAAATCAATGCAAAAGTATGGACTTTTTTTAAAAAAATAAAAAAATAAATTTTAAACACATTGTTTCAAAATACTTATTTTCTTGTATACAACAAGGCCTCCGATACCAGCTTTTAACTCTTCTTCATGTCTTTTTAATTGGCTTAATCAAAGAAGTTGAATAAAATTATCCAACATATCATTTTAAAAAAATATATAGTTGGATTATAATCAATTCGGAAAGGCCTTCTTGGAAGGATTATTTAAAATGAAAATTGCTTTAGCTAGTGATCATGGCGGCTATCTGCTTAAAGAAGATGTGAAATCTTATCTATCTGAAAAAGGATATGAAGTTGTTGATTGCGGAACTAATTCTCTTGAATCCTGCAATTATCCTGTCTATGCCAGACTGGCTAGCAAGAAAGTTTCTTCCGGTGAATGTGAATTCGGTTTTGTTATCTGCACTACCGGTGAAGGTGTTTCTATTACTGCCAATAAGGAAAAGGGTATCCGCTGTGGTATCGGCTTCAATGAAGATGTCATTCATTTACTGAGAGAACATAACAACTGCAATATGATGGCTATGGGTGCTAAATACACAACCAGTGAAGAAGCACACAAGTATATCGATATTTTCCTTAGTACTCCTTTTGCCGGAGGACGCCATCAGATCCGTGTTGATCTGATTGAAGAAAAATAATCAGGCTACCATTTATTGTAGACTTTCTCAGCAAAGGCCATCTTCTTCTCAAAAGTGATTTTCTCACCAGTTTCTAAAATAAAGTATCCGGAGAAATATCCGAAGACCTGATGCTGCAATGAGCGGAGAATCAGAATATTGGTATCTGAATGCCGGTCAAGTATGGGATGGAAGGTCAGATTGATTTTTTCATCATTGGAGGTGAAAGACCAATCCTTAAGGAATTCATCTTTTCCTTTCTCATTCTGAGGTATATTGAAACTGACACGGTCAAGTTTGTGAACTACTCCATCAACGATGACCATGTTTTCACTGGCATTGGTTAAATCACCAAAGCCATATCCTAAATTGAACCCAATTTCATGATTCTTTGCTCGGAAACAGCCGCTAGACCAATACCAAGTGTTTTTGTAAGTCCAGACACCACGGCCCCAATCAAGCAGGGCTCTGGTGTCTTTTTCATCGAATTCGGTTTTCTTTCCGTCAAATAAGATATAGCCGTCGGCTTTGAATCCGACAATTTTCTGATTGTAGTAGAAAGCTGTCTTCTTTTCTTTGAAGGGAGTCATGACAACAATGGATTCTTGGGGTTCATCGGTCAGGGTAACATTTATCTCTAAAGGTTTTCCATTTAAATATGAAGGCATGTACAGAAAAAGTTTTCTTCCATTATAGATGTGATTGAAGGAAATTCGTATGTTTTTGTTTTCAACCAGAAGATCACCTTCCTTTGAAGAAGCTGGAAGCATGGTCTTTCCGTTAGTGAAGAAGGTAATCAAAGAATTGGTATGTTCTTTGACCGTTTTGAAATCCAAGAGGGAGACACTGGTCATTCCCATGTAGGAATTGTCATCAATAGTTAAGGCAATAGCAAAATCAGCATTATAAATCAGGTAATAATCCCATTCCTTGATTCGTGATTTTTTGGCTTTTATCTTTTTACGATCGTAATCCTTGATAAGTGATTTAGCATAACCGGCTTCTACTAAAGAACCATCCTCATTAAGCAGTGGTCCTTTCTGAGTGATTTCCTTTTGCATTCTTTATCTCCTGTATTTGTTTATTTATCGACAGGAATATAGATGATATCATTGTCTCTTAAAACTTTGGCTTCGGTTTCGGTCAAAGAATTGTTGTTTGAAATGATGTAATCAATGTTTTTAAGTTCGGTTGTCTGATAAAGAGCGGTCTTATTGAACTTTGAAGAATCAATCAAACAAAAGGAAACATCAGAGTTTTTGACCATGATATGTTTGATTTCAGCTTGATCAACGGTTGATTCACAGAGAATCTGCTCTTTGAAGTTTAAGGCTGAGGATGACATGATTGACATATTGCAGTGAAATCTGCCTAAGGTTGAGAATGCTAAAGGTCCGAGAATGGAATTGGTGTTAGGAGTGATGGAACCTCCAGGAATAATTACCTGATGTTTTGTTTTAGTGATTACTTCGTTTGCCATGTTCAGACCATTGGTGATAATGGTCAGATGATTGAAGTCGTTAAGAAAGGGAGTGATATGAATCAGGGTCGAAGAACTATCAAGGAAAATTGTAGAATTGTCTTTGATATATTCGCATGCTTTTGCGCAAAGAAGCCTTTTTTCGGATATATTTGTGTTTTCACGTAATTCAAAAGATGTTTCTTTGTTAGAAGGGTTAGCATTGATCATGACTGCACCGAAAGTACGGATGATCAGACCCTTCTGCTCCATTTTGACTAAGTCTCTACGGACTGTCGCACCAGAGGCATAAAGCATGCTGGTAAGCTTGTTGACGCTGATAGTCTTTTTTTCTTTAAGGATGGCAAGTATTTTTTCCTGTCTTTCGATATCGTACATAAATTATGCCTTTCTTAATTTGATTAAATATGCTCAAAGTATAGCGCTTACATAATCAAATGTCAACATTCAATCATAGTTTCAATTTTAATGTATAATTTTGTTATAGTATTTACAGGAAAACTCATCATGAAAGTATTAGCTTTGGATATTGGTGCAAGCAGTGGAAGATTCATCGTTGTCGACTATGACAAGGGTTCTTTTAACTCGACAGAAACTTATCGTTTTCTCAATGGAATGTCTGAAAAAAACGGACATTTGATTTGGGATTTGAATTCAATTATTTCTAATATCAAAAAAGGATTGAGGCTCTCACTTGGACAATTCCCTGACATTAAATGTTTGGGTGTTGATACTTGGGCAGTTGACTATGTTCTTCTCAAAGATGGCAAGGCTATAGCTGATCCTATTGGCTACCGCGACAATCGAAATGTTCTGTCCAGTCAAAAGCTTTTGGAAAAAGCTGACTATCAGGATATATATAAAGAATCCGGTATTCAGTTTTTAAACTTCAATTCTATTTTTCAATTATATGATGATATTTCCTCAGGAAAAGATTTTGATTCTTTCCTGATGATTCCTGACTACATCAATTATTTTCTTACTGGTAAGTCATTCATTGAACTGACAAATCTTTCAACCACTGCCTTATATAATCCTCTTTCCAGAAAGCTATCTAAAAAGAATATTGATCTTATCGGGTTGGATGAGAAGAAAATCCCAGCCTTGATTTATCCTTGCCAGAAAGTTGGCAAAATCAGAGATGATCTAGCTGAAGAACTAGGTATTCCTGCTCTTGAAATTGTTTCAGTCGGCAGTCATGACACCGCCTCCTGTGTTGCATCAGTCGGATTGAATGAAAAAAGTGCTTATCTTTCCAGTGGCACCTGGTCACTGTTAGGAATTGAAGAAAAACTGCCAATTATCAATTGTCAGTCTTATGAATCAAATTTCACAAATGAAATTGGTCTCGACCATACTGTCCGCTTCCTCAAGAATATTATGGGATTGTTTATCATTCAGGAACTGCGTAAGGATTTCTTAAAAACTGATGCAAAAGTTTCTTTCCAGATACTTCAGGATGAAGCCCTATCCATCAAAGAAAATGATATCTATATCGATGTGGCTGATGCCTTATTCCAGCAGCCTGGAAATATGCTTGAAAAATATTATTCTTATTTAAAGAAGACTGGTCAGTACCATGATGATATCACCCGTGGTCAGATTGTTCTTTCTGTCTATGAATCAATGGCCTTCAAATATGTTGGACAGTTCAATAATCTGAAAGCTATCTCCGGACGTGACTTAGATACGATTGTTGTCATTGGCGGAGGAATTAACGCTAAGATTCTCAATCAGCTGATTGCTGACTGTGTCAATGTCAAAGTAGTGACCGGA
>JBAXZU010000086.1:0-7410 GCA_041670225.1 Bacilli bacterium
ATAGTAACACCTTCAGAGAAGACAATGAAGAAGAAAACCATTCTGAGAATGTTGGCACCGCTAGGATGTAAAGTAGAGAACTTAAGCCAGCCATTTGAGAAGAAGCGGCAGAAGGCAGTCATGTTGACGGCATGGAAGAACTTATGGATCTTTCCGCCAACATCCTGACGAAGAGCTAAATCTTCAGTCATTTTAGCTAACTTAGCATTCTTTTCAGCCTGGAGAGTCTCATACTTAGCAGTTCTCTCGGCAGTAGTCTTAGCTTTCTTATCAGCAAGATACTTTTCAGCATCTTCTTTGGACATACTGGCAATCTTAGCTTTTTCAGCTTCCTTAAGCTGTTTTTCCTCTTCTTTGGCTAAATCAGCCTTACGAGTGCTTTCAGCTTTGATTTCCTTAGTTCTTTCATCAATTCTTCTCTTCTGATCAGCAGTCAGATTCTTCTCAATCTCGGCCTCTTTTTCGATTTCGGCTTTTTTAGCAGCTTTCTTAGCAGCTTTATCAGCCTTGTAATCAGCTAAAATTTTAGCTTTTTCTTCGACAGTGAGTGATTTTACTTCAGACATAAGAATGATTATTCTCCTTTTTTCTTTTTATCTACTTTAACGTAATGATCTTCTTTAGGATACTTAGGCTTTTCCTTGCCACCCTTGATGAACTGGGAAAGTCCTTTGAAGAAATGACCATCAAAGATAGTCATCAAGCCATCAGACTGAGACATTGGCATTCCCATCATACGGCTGACAGCTCTCATTGGGAAAGAATAAGGTCCCATGATGACAGCATTGGCAATACCCTTGTTGTGCTTATTACCATAGTTGATAACTAAATTAAGCCCATTTCCAACCAAACGGCCGACCCAACCACGGGCATAAACCAAGTCAGAGAAGACTGAAGTTCTGTCAAGAGCAATTCTAGTATGCTTATCATTGACAAAGTGTAAGTCAGCAGATGGAATCTCCTGTCCATAAAGAGTCTTAAACTCTGAATCAGGAACTAAGAGAATCTTTCCAGAATAATAGGAAGGAAGCATCTTGGCATCATAAGGATATTTGGTAGTAGTTCCTTCTTTGGCAATTGTTCCAGTCAATCTGATGTCGGCACTGGAAGCACCAACATAGATGTCATAAGTTCCCTCTTCGATTTCCCACTTCATAGTGGCAACATTGAAATAGCGGAATGACTTATCATCAAACTTGATTTCAACTTCTTCAGATTCGCCTGGCTGTAAAAGTTTGGTCTTGTGGAAACCCTTAAGTTCCTTAACAGCACGGAAAATCTTACTATCTTTAAGTCCGACATAGAGCTGAGCAACTTCCTTACCGGCATATTTGCCAGTATTCTTGATTGTGAACTTAACACCATCTTCAGTAACTGTGAGAGAAGAATACTCAAAAGTAGTGTAACTAAGACCATAACCGAAAGGATACTTAACCTGAACATCGGCTTTCTCGTAATAACGATAGCCAATATAGATAGATTCACGATATTCGACAGTCAGCATATGGCCAGGGAAATTAGCAGAGGAAGGAACATCCTTATAGGCCACAGGATAAGTTTCAGAAAGCTTACCGCTAGGATTGACGTCACCATTGAGAATATCAACGATAGAGTTGCAGCCAGCCTGACCAGAAAGGGCACCATGAATTAAGGCGTCACAGTCAACATCCCAGGAAAGGTCAACAACAGAACCAGCAGAGAGAACAACAACAATCTTCTTTCCTAAGCTTCTTAAAGCTCTGAGAAGAGCAATCTGATTATAGGGAAGATTGAGAGTTTCACGGTCAAGTCCTTCACTTTCAGTGACTTCATCCAGACCCATGAAATAAACAATGATATCGGCCTTAGTAGCTAAAGCCAAGGCTTCTTTAGAAAGCTTTTCATCAAGCTTGCCATAACGGTTGAAACCACGGGCATAGCCAACATAGTCAAAATGATAATCATTCTTTAAATCAGTGAAATTATCAAGCTGAGTGGAGTTGACTAAAGAACTGCCGGCACCCTGGAAACGAGGGGCATTGGCAAAATCACCAATGACAGCAACCTTGTCTTCTTTTCTAAGAGGAAGAACGGCATTATCGTTCTTTAAGAGAACCATAGTTTCATCACTGGCATTTTTAGCACAGTCATGATGGGCTTTCTTGACTTCAGGGAAGCAATTAAGTCCAGTAACTTTCTGGCCATCAATTTCTCCGACAGGAGCTTTGTAATCTTTGAAAACCTTGCTGGTTTCAATGGCTAAATCAATGACATTGTCAGCAGCTTCATCAACTACCTTCTCATCAAGCTTGCCTTCTTTGACAGCCTTGATGATTTCACGGTCAGTATCGCCGTTATTGCCAGGCATTTCTAACTCATTGCCAGCAAGAAGACCAGCAACACGGTCATTTTCACCGCCCCAATCAGTGACAACAACACCTTTGAAACCAAATTCGTTGCGAAGGATATCCTGCTCAACGTGCATGTTTTCATTAGTGTAGACGCCATTAACTAAATTGTAGGATGACATGATGCTCTTAGCACCACCTTCCTTAATAGCAATTTCAAAGCCAGTAGTGTAGATTTCTCTAAGAGCTCTTTCATCGACAATAGAATCGGAATTCAATCTTCTTTCTTCCTGTGAATTGCAGCAGAAGTGCTTAATGCAGGAAGCAATACCATTAGACTGAATACCTCTGACCATTCCGGCTGCCATTTTGCCAGCCAGATAAGGATCTTCGGAAAAATATTCAAAACAACGTCCGCAACGTGGATTACGCTTAACGTTTAAGCCAGGACCCAAAACCATATTGACATGAAGTCTGACGGCTTCATCACCTAGGGCAGTTCCGATTTCCTGAACCAATTCTTCATTCCAAGTATTGGCTAAAGAAGCGGCGGTAGGAAAACAGGTAGCAGGGAGTGAAGGATTCAAACCAAGCTGGTCAGCAGCAGCAGCTTGTTTTCTAATGCCATGGGGGCCATCAGAAAGAAACATAACCGGAACACCATAGTTATCATAATCCATGGTCTCCCAGAAGTTCTTTCCGGATAACATCGAGGCTTTTTCATCTAAGGTCATCTTTTTGAGAATGTCTTCGTGTTTCATGTATACCTCTTGATAATAATTCAGGCTGGAAATAGGGCGAGTGATCCCTAATTAAGCAAAAACATATTGCACACCAAACCTAATATTAACTAATTTTAATTATAAATGTAAGGGGTTCACATTACAAGAAATATCAGGGAAAATTCCGTAAATTAGCTAATTTTTGGCATGAACTGAAAAACAAAAAAGAGCGCCACATAAAGTGGCGCTCAAAGAAAACGATTTCTTAGAAATTATTCAGCCTTGGTTTCTCCATCCTGAGTAACCTTGACTTCGACATCAGTGGCTTTCAAAGCCTTTCTGATAGCGAAGAAGCCCCAAGCAAGAAGACCAACAGGAATAACAATATCAACAATGAGAATCATCAATCTCCAATAAGACATGGTGTAACCGATAATCAATTCAGCATTAGAATTAGCAACGGCATAAAGAGTTTCATGAGTTGCATTTCTAAGAAGATTCATTTCAGCAGCATTATTGACATCAGCATATTCGGAACCGGCAGCAGGCTGAGAAACTAAATCAAGATTTCCGCCAGCATAGAACATCGGCTTGCAGCACATATAAGCAGACTGATGAGTGTTGAAGTCAGTAATAACAGCACCATGGAATCCCCATTCATTTCTTAAAACTCCAGTGATGAGGTTATAGGTAGAACCAGTCCATCTGAAGCCAAGACGGTTGAAGGAACTCATGATACCACGGGTCTTACCAATCTTAACAGCTTTTTCGAAAGGCTTAAGATAGATTTCTCTTAAAGCCTGCTCATCGACAAAGGTGCAGTCACCGTTAGTATCACGGTGTGTTTCCTGTTCGTTTCCGACAAAATGCTTAAGATAGGTAGTCATACCCTTACTATTGGCACCCTTAACTTCGTAGGCGCCCATCATTCCGGAAAGGAATGGATCTTCGGAGAAGTATTCGCAGCTTCTACCGCCAAAAGCAGTACGATGAATGTTGAAGCCAGGAGCATACCAGCCAGTATAATTACGGCCATCACCCTTGACATTTCCGGCTAAGCCTTCATTACCGACAGCACGTCCCATCTTTTCCATCAAATCGATATTCCAGGTAGAACCAGTGACGACTTCACCGGCAAACTTGCAGGTGTCGTAAACAGTAGGATCTCCCATGAAGTTAGTCAAACCGACAGGACCATCGCAATCAACAGTCTTCGGCTTGGAAATAGAATCCATAGCCTGAGTGTTAAAGCCGCCGTTTCTTAAAAGATTGAGCATTTCTTCGGCGGTGCACTGATCAAGCAGGTCATCCCACTGAGGATCATTGAAATCTAATCCAAACATATCAAAGATAGTCAAATCACCGGCTTTGCCCATAGTAGGCATAGTAGTAAGCTTTGCTAATTCATCGGCAGGATAGTCGGTAAGCTTGGCACTGGCTTTTAACTTTTCTTCCAGTTCATCTTTTTCCATAGTACGATCTTCGACAGTAGGAGAAACAGGCCAAGTTCCTTCCCAATCGTTTCTGGAAAGCTGACTCTGAAGATGATCATCGGCATAATCGAATTTGTTGTCAACAGCTTCACCAGTAGTAGGATTAGTACTCCACTGAATATTGGAAGAAAGATTCATGTTGATAACATTAGTGGAATCATGGGCAGTTTCACCGATATAAAGCTTATAGGCGCCCTGATCAAGTTCATAGCCGCTAAAGCCATTGTTATTGGCATCATTATAGTCATAAGAAGCAAAATCATATGGATCAACAGCGATGGTATATTCTTTTTCTTCATTAGGTTCTAAGGCATCAGTCTTAACGAAACCGACAAGAACTTTATCAGCTTTTTCAATCTGTCCGGCAGTATAAGGAGCAGAGGCATAAACCTGAATGACATCCTTGCCTGTGACCGAACCAGTATTTTTAACCTTAACCTTAACATCAATAGTATTACCCTTAGAAATCTGAGTTCCGTCAATAGAAGTATCGACATCCCAATCAAAGGAAGTATAGCTTAAGCCATATCCGAACGGATAAATGACATTATTGTTATACCAGTCTTCACCATCAGTGAGGCCTCTGGTCTCATAATAACGGTATCCAACATAAATTCCTTCTTCATAATCGACAAAGCAATACAATTTGGCTTTGCCATCAACCATGAACTGATCGCCGCCATCAACTCCATTGTCGCCGAAGTTAGCCATAGCGGGAGCGGAATTAAGGTCTTTTACATAGGTATCAGTGAGATGACCGCTAGGATTGACATCACCATTGAGAATTGAACCGACAGCCATGATACCCTGAGCACCAGGGAAACCAATCCATAAGGCTGCATCAATCTTATCATTCTGCTGGATAAAATTGCATTCCATCTGGTTAGCAGCATTGATAAGGACGATAACCTTCTTGAAGCCAGCACCAGTGACGGCGGTTATCATATCTTCTTCAGTTTTATCAAGTTCAAGGAAAGTACGTGAAGAATCATCAACCTGAGCTCTGGGAAGATCCCATCCTTCACCACCGATTCTGCTAATAACAATGATGGCAGCATCATTATAATCAGCGTAAGAATTCTTTACGGTATCAGTATAATTAGCCTGAGGAGTTTCACCGATTTCAAGAGTGGAAACGCCGCCGTCCATAGCTGGGTTAGCAGTTCTGACAGAACCGGCAGCAGAGCTGGAATAGAAGTCTTTTAAAGTCGGATTGAGAGTGAATCCGGCAGAATCAAGTGAATCGTATAAGGTCTTGACGCCATCAGAACTAGCACCAGCAGAGCCGGAACCGGAAATGACGATATCATTAGCGTTATGACCAAAAACTGAGACTTTAGAATTTTTGGTCAGAGGAAGAGCAGTATTATTCTTGTTCTTAAGAAGAATCATGCCTTCTTCGCAAAGTTCAACATTGACATTATTGCTGTTTTCCAAAGCAGAAGCTTTTGTATTAGCATTATCATCAGCAACGAAACGAGTTGTAAAGTTAGGATCTAGCACGGCTCTATCGCCACCTAAAACCATATCCAAAACACCAGAAAGAATATCACTGGTTGCAACACAGCTGACAGCAACAAGCAATGCAATAATTACAAAGGTTACAATCAGCCAAACACGTGAACCAATGTTCTTAAGAATTGCCAAAAAAGGATTCGTCTTTTTCTTAGTATTTTCCATGTATTTTCTCCTTGTGATTGATTCTGTATTCCCTCGAAAACAAAATCTTTCATGCTAAAATTATAAAATAAAAGGGCTTTCAAGTTCGTAACATCCCTTATTCTTGCTTTCTTAAATCGTAAACTTACCAATAAGATTAATCACTAACATCAAAAAAGCCAGGGTTTCCCCTGGCTAGTTTAACTAATTAAGCTTATCTATCGTAATCAGTTGGATCCCAACTCATTTCAGCATCGCCAACATAAGTAAGTTTAAAGCAATCGATCATCGGAGAAGTAGCGGCCATTGTGCCACCTAAAGCACGGGTATTATTGACCTTGTAAGTAAGAGTGTTTTCACCTTCAACAATGTTGCAGGAAGTTTTTAAGGTATAATCCGAAAAAGCCTTTTTCTTACCAGAAAGCTGAGTAGGAATATCATTCCATGTAACAGTGGTATAGGTGATAAGATTGTTATTTAGTGTAACCATGCAATCAGTGCAGGAAAATTCCATGTTGTAGAATTCACCGGAAATTCTCCAAGATAACTTTGCGCCAGAAATAGCAACAGTAGAATTGAAAGTATATTCCAAAGTCAAACCATTTTTGTAAAGATAGGAAACATAAAGAGAATCAGAAGCGGCATACTCACCAGAAGTATCACGCAAAATCATTTCAGCACCAGTAGCGGTTCCAGAGAAACCATTACCCTGAAGATCTTCAATTGATTCAGATCCTTCAGCTTCAATAATAAATTCCTTAGAACCTTCAGGTAAAGAAGTGGATTCTTCAGTGCTGGTAGCAGCAGAACCTTCGGTACTGGTAGAAGTTGAGGTAGAGGTACTAGAAGCCGAGCAGCTAGCCAAACCTAAAATGCACGGAATAATAACAAGTAAAGTCTTTTTATTCATATTATCCTCCTTGGGCTTAAGCTATTCGCTTTAAGCAAATGAATAAGTATAATTAAGCATCATATTAATTTTAAAGATTAAGGGCTTACACATATTATTTTTCCCTTAAGCTTTGAAATTCATAGCGTAAATTTAATAAAAGTGCCTGGGATTTAAACCCCAGGCACCATTCAAATTACAGATGAAGAATCAGATATTAGTTCTTTTTCTTAAGAAGAGTAAGAACTAAGGCACCACAGGCAGCAACAATTCCGATGATACCAACGACCATACCAACAGTTCCTAAAGTGGAAGCACTG
>JBAXZU010000087.1:0-7378 GCA_041670225.1 Bacilli bacterium
ATGTTTTCTCTAATGCTTTTAGAAAAGAGAATATTTTCCTGACTGACATAGGAAAAAAGGCTGCGGCAGGCTGAAATCGGATGTTTTTCCTGATTGAGACAAACATTGATTTCACCATTCTTCGGTTTTCTGAAATCCAGAAGCAGACTGAAGAGAGTTGATTTTCCGACTCCTGATCTTCCTTTGATGAGAATGGTCTCGCCTTTTTGGATTTCGGTGCTGAAATCATCAAAGATCTTCCGGTCATAGCCAAAGCTAAGGTGGGAGATTTCAATCTTATCAAAATCATTGATTTCAATCTGAGTGTCATCCTCCGGAAGCGAAAGAATCTCAGCAATTCTTTCTTTTGAGGCTTTGTAGGCATTGAAGCTAGTCAGCAGTCCGGACATGGCAGTCAGCGGGTATTCAAAATAGCTGACTAGCTGCAATAAGGCAACAAAGGTTCCGTATTCCATTCCCTGAGTGATCAAAAAAGCTCCGTAGATGGTGGTGAAGGCAACAGCGACATTCATCATGGAGAGAAGACTGGTGTTGCCAAAAATCTGCAGACGGTTTCTTTTGCTTTTGATAAGATAGTTGCTTTCAGCTTCTTTTGCTAATCCTAAGTTGATGCTGTCACTGGAACCCAGAGCCTTGATCAAGCTGATATTTTCTACCGTTTCCTGCATGAACGTGTTCATTCTGCCATCGCTTTCCAGTGACTGCTTCTGAAGTCTCTTCATATGTCGGGAATAGAGACGGGCAAAAAGGAATCCGAGAACTCCGAATCCCAGAAGAATCAGAACCAGACGGTAATCATAAATGACAAGCAGGACACCGGCAAAGATGAAGCGGCTGACTAAGAGAAAGAAGGAAGGAATGACTTCACATTCTCCGACTTTGATGTTGGTGATATCCGATAAGGCAATATTAGTGATTTCCCCGGAATGGTATTCCTTTACCCGAGCGATATCTTTGGTCAGAAGAGCGGAAGTGATTTTCTTCTTCATTCCGACTTCAATCTCTAGTTCGCCTTTGTTTTTGATGAGGACATAGAGGATTCTGAGAATGATGATGAGGAAAACCATCAGTGAGAGAATCAGGGCATAAGTGAAAATATCCTGGCCTTTACAGGCCTGATTTATCAGTTCTTTGATGATGGCAGCCTGACTGACTAAGACCAGGGAACGAATGATGTTGATGAGAGAAAGAATAATTACTTTGCCTTTATTTTCCATGTAGCGACCTTCTCAGGTGATTAGCCACCTTTCTTAAGAAAAGGAAATGACTGAAGAAAAGGTAGAGTGAGTACCTCACTCCCTTCAGTTCTTTCTTTTTTTCTTTTTTGATGACGTATTCGGCTTTGGCCAGAACCTGGTTTGGATAAATGGGTGATTCCAGCGAAGTCTGATTGTCACCGACCAGGACATAGTATTCGTTACGTGTCTGATAATCCTCTTTGCACTGATAAATGCGATGAAGAACATACTGACCGGTTTTTCTCTGATAGAAGATGATATCGTGTTTTTTAAGTGATTCGGGCTTAGTCAGGCAGATCTGGTCACCTTCTTTCAGAAAAGGTTCCATGCTGATGCCTTTGATAGGCATCGTAAAAGTCTTTCCTTCGTTCAGGCTATCTTTAAGAATGGCGGCCAGGTCATTGAGTTCAGTCATTGGCAATTTTCAGTTCCTTGAGTTTTTCAATGAATTCGTGGATGTCAGCCTGAGCATTTTCCGGGCTGATATCATATTCATCAGTGAGGCAGGAGAGAAGCTCGGCTTCATTCTTTCCTTCTTTCAGAAGACCGAAAAGAAAGGCGGCTGTCTCATTGAGAGTGATGACTTTGGAAAAGGAAATATTATTCTTGTTCTGATGGACCAAAATGGTCTCACCAGCTATTTTCTTGATTAGATAGTCTTCATTGATTTTCATAATCTTCCTCCAGTTTCTTTTTTAAGGCTTCAACAGCTTCCTGTGAGACATCACAGGTCAGCTGATAATACTTCAGAGAACCGAAATGGTCGGTTACTTCATTCCATTTCTTTTTATCGAGAAAGAAAGAAGCATTGGTGCTATGTCCGATCAGTCGGACAAATCCCTGTTTGGCTGAGAGAGACTCAGCCTTGTTTTCACTTCCCCGGACAATGAAGACAATGCTCTTGAGGGGAACAATGATGTTCTGATTAATGAGATGCTTTCCGGAAATGGGGCTGGGGTAGATGTAGAGCTTATCATCTACCAAGACAATAAGATTCTTGTCATCATTGATTCTGTTGATATGTTCGTATTTTTCCCAGAGAGAGGCATGAGTTGATTTTCCGACTCCGGATTTGGCGACAAAGAGGATTCCCTGATTTTTGAATTCAATGGCTGAGGAATGGATGAGAATAGCTTTCTGAGCTTTGAAGACAAAATAGATGGTGGCATATTCCAACATCAGGTATTCACTGTTTCCCGGACTGGTTTTCAGTATTTCAATTGTTGCCTTGTTTTGGGTATAGAGAATTTTGGCAAAGGCGGTTCCGTCTTCTCTTTTCTGGACCTGAAGAGTGTCTTGGCCGATGAAATAGAGATTCTGGAAAGGATTAGTGACATCAGGCATGGAAAGAGGAACGGAAAGAGAAGACACTAAGATTGTCTCTATTGAGTAATCAGCCTTTTCGTTTGTTTGATATTTCTTAAACTCAGCAAGTAATCGGGGATTATTTATCTGGTAGGAAATATTCGTTCGGGCAATGCAGCAGTTAATCATTTTTTCTTTTACTATCATATAATAAACCTAAAACTAAAACAATTAGGTATAAATATTTGATATCCGTATCTATTTAACTAATAAAACTAGATTCAGGAGAATTAGTTCAGGCAGTTACGGATCTTTTCCATTTCACCGGCTGCATTGGTTTTCAGTCTGAGGATTTTCAGCCCATTAGCTTCTAACACCCGGGTTTTAATTCTGTCATGTTCGATTTGTCTTTGAGAATAGTCATGGTATTTGGTTCCGTCTACTTCAATACAGAGAACCGGTTTATAATTGATTTTGTCAAATAAGACAAAGTCGACATGAGTAAGTCTATTGGTGATGTATTTGATTTCACTATCCGTGAATCCCTGATAATTGGTTAACAGAGAAGAGAGAGTGACATGCATTTGAATTTTCAGATCAGGATAATCCTTCAAGAGAGAATTCAGATGATCTAACATAATGGTTTCAGCTTCACTGTCAACATAGCGGAATAAAGGAGATTGGGTGACAGCCTGATAATTATCGTTATACAGATCATCAAAAATGGAGACTACTCTTCCTTCTTTGAGATTGGATTCCCCACAATAATATTTTATGTAGCTGACAAACTGTGATATCAGATTATGTTGGCTTTCATAAACACCATCAGAAACAACTATATACAATTTAGAAATAGCACGTGAAATTGCTACATTCAGCAAGTTTGGATTAGTAACAAAATCAGTCAACCTATTTGGATCATCTTCTGAAATATCGTTGATAACTGTTGAAAGAATGATAATCTTTTTCTGACGGCCTTGGAATTTATGAACGGTATCTACTTCAACATTAGGATATTTGGAAGAGATAAGTCTGCTTAGATAATCAGCCTGGGCTCTGAACGGTGTTATGATACCGACATCTTGTTCATCGATAGTTTTCAACAGTTCGAGAATTTCCTGAGCTTCACGGTCATTATAGATTCCGCTGCCCTTAGGATTCTTTCTGGCATGATGGCCTTTGACGGTATGAATAACAAACAGAGGATCAGTAGTGCTGGTTTTTGTACAGATAACTAATTCGTTGTTATAGAATTTGCGGTTATTGAATTCAATTATTCGGGCATCACAGCGATAATGTTCAACTAAGGTTGTCATAGGAAAGATATTTCCCATAGAAATCAGAGAACTTAATAAGCTGTTTTCCCTGTATTGAAAATAGGTAGGCAGAGAAATCTTTGCGGCTAATTCATCAGCGGCCGGATAGAGGTCAGTATTATCAATCTGAGGTAACTGTTTCTGATCTCCGACTACAACCATTTTCTTGGCGATATTCATCGTCAGCAAAGAGGTCAGAATATCTGACTGGGAACCTTCATCCATGATTACTAAATCATATTGAAAATCGTCAGGGCAGTTTCTTAACAGGGAATGGGTGGTCGATAAGACAACCGGATAACGATTGATGAAGGAAGTATATTTTTGTCGGTAATTATCAGCTGTAAAACTTTCTTCAGGTATTTTAGAGTATTTGGAAAAAAGAAAGTTTTTGAATGCGGAAACACTGAGACTTTGGAGTTGGTTATTTAGTTCTTCGAGATTATTCTCAGCTAAGTATTTCTGTATTTCTTCAATCTTATCAGCTAATTGTTTTAATTTGACAGTGTAATACTGAGAATCCAAATAATCGATAAACTGGTTTTTATCGGTTATGATTTCTGCTTTTACTTTATATTTGAGTTTCAGTTTTAAGCGGGTGAAGAAACTGATTTTTTTCTTGCTTAAAAGATAGCATTTCAAATTCAGATAATTCTGATAGTCTTTATAGTGTAAATGATAATCTTCCTTCTTTTCATAACTGATTGTTTCCTTGAAATGATTGAATTCGGTTTCTAAATCCTTTTTTTCTGAATTAACTTACTTAATTCGTTTTTCTGAGAATACAGTGATTCCAAAGAACTTAATACTGTCTTTATTTGTTTTTGGTCAACTGAGGAATCTTTATATTCTTTGATTATTGGTAAATAGGCATGCGGAAGAGAGAAGAATTCATTGACGTTATTCGAATTGCCAAGATTGGCAATAATAAACTCCATTCCTAATTCTTTCATCTTGTCAAAGACATTAGCAACCGCCGTATTATTATTGGAAATAATGGCTACTTTCTTATTCTGACAGACGGCGTTTGCTAATAAAGTCAGGATTACCTGAGTTTTTCCCGTGCCTGGAGGTCCGGAAATAATCGATAATTTATTTTGTAAAACCATTCTTAAAGCACATATCTGGGAATAGTTGGTCATAAAAGGAAAAATCAATTTGTTTTCTTCTATGGATTCGGTTGAGTTGCAACGCTCATAATAATTGCTTAATACGCTATCCGGATTAATACAGTTTATTTTCTGATATAAGGCAAATAAATGCTTTTCGATTCCTTGATCATCCAGACAGTTTTGACTGGCAATCTCAGCCAAAGAATAATAATAAGAGAACAAAAGATTGTTCTTAACTTTGGTGTTTTCACTAATTGTGAAGATTCTGATGTCATTTTCTAAGATATTAATGGAAGGAATCAAAAATGATGTATTGTTAGTCGTAAAAACCTTATAAGGTCCAGAACCGAATTGAACAATGCACTGAACAGGAATTTGTTTATTATTCAGATAAACGGGTTTGCATCCGATATTTATCATATGTGAAGAAGGAAAAATCCGCATATTATTAAAAGAAAAATAATATGTCCTTTTTTCTCCGAATCTAGTTAACATTACTACATAATAGGCTCTGCCAGCATCATTGAGAAAAATGATGTTTTTGGTGACATCAACAAATTTTCCGGTACTATCATCTATTTTTAGAATCAGATGGTCTTTTTCGTTGTTCCCTTCGATAATCATGGCTTTATAGTTTCTAGTTCCTTTGGTTTTCTATGTAAGAATTAAATAAAGACTTTTAATTGATCTTTGACTTTCTTTCAGTGCTTCTGATATTTTATCATATCGAATATTATAGTATATGGAATTGTCAATATTTAACAGGAATGATGTAATAATCATTTTTTTGATTAATTGGTTTATTGGTAAGAAAACTATTAATAACGATACTTGAAATAACATGTTCTCAAAATTACATAATCTTATCTGAAAATAGCAATCATTTTAAGAAACGGAAACATTTTGTATCGAAATATGATAAAATGTTTGAATATTTTAAAATAGTATCTATAATAATTGAAACAGGAGAATACAAATGAATAAGGATACAGCTATCAGAATAAATAGCATAGAAATCAATAATATCAAAAATGTAATTAACGGAACGGTTTCACTTAATGAAATTCAAAAGGATTCAAATGGTGCAAGTGTGACAGGAGTCTATGGCCAAAATGGCTCCGGAAAGACTGCGTTAGTTTGGTCGATCGGATTATTAAAAAATGCATTATCTGGAATTGCTTTACCTAATGATACTGCTTTTTATATTTTCCAAAACAAAGAGCAAGCCAGCATCAAAGTCGAATTCATTGTCTCACTTAAAGAAAATAAAGTTTTTAATGTCTGGTATACTCTTGTTATAAAAAGACTTGAAGGAAATAAGACCTCTATAGTATCGGAAAAAGTCGATTTTAAAACTGCAGAAGCTAAGAAAATCACAATTTTAGATGTTGAATCCGATAGCGGAGAAGTCGAGCTTGACAAATGTCTTTACGGACCTGAATCCAGATTAAAAGAGATGACTAAGAAAGATAAACAGATCAAGCAAAAACTAATGGTTCTTCAAGCGTTAGCAAAGGAAAAAAACATTTCTTATATTTTCAATGAAAGCTTATTGAATTTACTTAAAACCTCTTTCCAGGAAGATTTATATTTTGATATCTTTTCTGCTTTGCTTTTCTATGGAAGAATGAATCTGTTTGTTTTAAATAAAAATTCCGAAACATCTTTCAATATGTATCTATTGCCATTAAGTATGCGTTTAGAGTCAGATAAGGTAGTAACTAAGTGTGATGCAATTCCTGTCGGCCTTGGTCAGAATTCTTGTGATGAAAAAACGTTTAACACCATTGACAAAATCATCAGGCAAATTGATGTTTTAATTGGGACGATTATTCCGGGCTTAAACATTGAGATTATTAAAAGTGTTCCGCAATTGAATGAAAAAGCAGAAACAAAAGTTGTCTTTGAATTGGCATCAAATCGTAATGGAATTATTACTCCTCTTAGGTATGAATCTGAAGGAGTCAAAAAGATTCTTTGTATTTTGAGTTCCCTTATTGCAATGTATAATGATTCATCGATTTTTGTTGCAATTGATGAAATGGATTCTGGTATTTTTGAATATTTATTAGGAGAGTTCTTATCTGTTGTTAATAAAACAGGGAAAGGACAATTACTTTTTACTTCACATAATATGAGGCCACTGGAAGTTTTAGATAAAAGCAATATCTATTTCACTACAACTAATCCTGAAAATAAGTATATTCAGTTTACCGGAATTAAATCTAATAATAATCTGAGATCAACTTTGCTTAGAACAATTGATTTAGGCGGACAAAAAGAGTCAGTTTATGAAAATACAAGTTCATATCAGATTGGCAAGGCTTTTAGAAAAGCGGGAGAGTTAGTAGATGATAGAAAATAAGATTTTATTATTCATTGTTGAAGGACCCTCCGATGAGCAATC
>JBAXZU010000088.1:0-7370 GCA_041670225.1 Bacilli bacterium
CCTCCAGGAACCGGTAAATCCCAGACTATCACTAACATCATCGCCGAAGCTTTATTTGACGGCAAGAAAGTACTCTTTGTCTCGGAGAAGATGGCGGCTTTGAATGTGGTCTACAAGAAACTGACTGCTGCCGGATTAGGCTCTTTCTGTCTGGAGCTTCATTCAAGAAAGTGCAATAAGAAACTGGTTGCTCAGGAAATCCTGAATACTTTGAATCAGAACCATATTGCTCTTTTAGAAACTGCTAACGAGAAAGTGGCTGACTACAACTACTATCGTAGTTATCTCAATCAGTATGACCAGGAACTGAATCGTAAGATCAAAGGCATTGATTTATCTCCTTATGAGTTGATGGGAAGAGGAGACAAATATCAAGTAGCCCAGGATGTCAATTTCTATTTCCCGGATATTGCTTCTACTGATCAGACCTATTTAGATAAAGCTCTTGATAACCTCAAGAAATATCTTTATTTAGTAAAGATAGTTGGAACCAACTATCTTTCTAATCCTTTAATTAACTATGTTTCTTCTGATTCCTATGCCGATACGGCTTGCTTTAAAGAGAAAACCCAAGAGGCTCGGGATTCTCTTTTGAAACTGATTAGTAGCAACTACGATTTTCTGATTAAGGAATTCTCCTTGACGGAGATTCCTCTTCACGATCTTAAAGACATGATAAAAGCTCTTTTACAGGTTCAGAAAGTTTCCACCTATAGTGGCTTAATCACTTCTTCAGATAAAAGAACTGCCATTCAAAAAGAAGTAAAAGATTACTTAGCACTGAAAAAAGAGAAAGAGGATTTTGACTCTAAATTAGAAAAACACATTCAGAAACCCTACTACCATGATCCTAAGCTTCAGGTTAAGAGCATTGACTTCATCACTAAGTATCAGAACCCTTTTCTCCGTCTTTCTAAAGACTATCGGCAAATAAAGCAAGCGTTCAAAGCAAGAAAGTTTAAGACTAGCAAGGCTAACTACAAGGAAATGTGTGTTGCCTTCCAGTCCTTGGAGGATTATTTAAATAAAGAAGATCTTCTAACTACAGGAAGAAAGAGTCTTCTTCATCATCTTGATGCGTATCAAGATGATGATCAGGAGTTTTCTTCTCTTCAAAAAGACCTTTCTTTATTAAGTCGCATCACTTCACCCTCCGTTTTGAAATATCTTTCTAACCTATCGGAACCTTCCTTCTTGTTCCTCCAAAGCAGCAATCAATTGGAATCCTATCCTCTTACTTCAATTGATAATCTAAATGCCTATGGTCAGTTCTTTAAAGAAGGCTATCTTAGTGAAGAAAACCTCAATGCCATCCATCAGGACATCGACATTATCCAATCCACTATCGATAAACTTTCTTCCTTCTGTCAATTGCAGGCTACAATTAACGAAGCTAAGAAAGACAAGTATGATGCCTTCATCAGCGCTTATCTTCCTTTCTTGCAGAAAGAAGACCTTACTAAAAGCGGTCTAATCGACTCCTTTAAGAAAGTCTTCTATTGTCAGTGGTCCGATTATGCCCTTAAAAACAATCCCTTCCTTTCTCAGGTCAGTTCTTTCAAGCATGGCGAGATAGCTAAAAACTTCATCCAATCGGATAAAGAGAAGATGAAGATCAACAGTTTTGATATTCAAAGAGCCGTCTTCTCCCGATACCCCAACATGACTGATCATTCCTATGGAACCATTGGAAAACTGAAGATGGATGTCAGCAAAAAGAAAGGCTTACTTTCGATTCGTTCTCTTCTATCTCAGTACCGGGAAGAGATACAGCAAATCAAGCCCTGTTTCCTGATATCCCCTCTATCAGTTAGCACCCTTTTGGATTCAACCGAGCATTTTGATCTGGTCGTCTTTGATGAAGCCTCTCAGGTCTTCCCTTGGGATGCTCTTGGTGCCATCTACCGTTCCTCTCAAGCCATCATCAGCGGTGATCAGCATCAGATGCCTCCTACTAGTTTCTTCTTAACGAGAATTGATGAAATTGATGAAGAGGATGATGTCTCTTTGAATCAATCCAATGCCTCCGACTTTGAATCCATTCTGGATTACTTTGCGGCTTTCCCGCATTATGAGTTATTGTGGCATTATCGTAGCCGCTGTGAACAGTTGATTTCTTTCTCAAATCATCATTTCTATAACGACAACCTGGTCACCTTCCCCTCAGCCAAGAAATCCTGCCCTGGATTCGGGGTTGATTTTGAGTATGTCGATAACGGAGTCTATGACCGCAAAGAAAGAAACAACCCGATTGAAGCTCAAAGAGTCGTTGATTTGGTATATGATTGCTATCAAAACAGGAGAAGCAAATCCGTTGGGGTAGTGGCCTTCAATATTTCTCAACAAGATGAAATCTCTGATGGCATCGACAAACTAGCTGATAATGATCCTGACTTTGCTAAATACATCAACGGCGATAAAACCGAGCCTCTTTTCGTCAAGAATCTCGAAACTGTTCAAGGGAATGAAAGAGACATTATTATCCTATCAATTGGCTATGCTAAAGATTCCAAAGGAACCTTCATTCTTAATTTCGGTCCTTTGAACAAAGAAGGCGGAGAAAGAAGACTCAATGTGGCTATCACTCGAGCCAAGGAAAACGTGATTGTCTGCTCCTCTATCCGTTGCAGCGACATTGATTTAAGCCGATCCTATTCTTTTGGCACAAGGTTTCTACACGACTATCTCTATTTTGCCCAGACTAAAAGACAGAATGATATGCCTTCTCCTTTTGATGCTAAACTGGAATTTGATTCCCCGTTTGAAGAAGACGTCTACAATTTTCTAGTCTCAAAGCAGTATGGTGTAGATACCCAAGTTGGCTGTTCTGGATATCGTATTGATATGGGGGTGAAGAACAGGACCAATTCTGACTATGTCTTAGCCATTGAATGCGATGGCAAAACCTACCATAGCGGTAAATGCGCTAGAGACCGGGATCGTCTGCGTCAGGAAGTATTGGAAGAGAAAGGCTGGAAGTTCTACCGGATCTGGTCGACTGATTGGTTTAAAGATCGAAGGAACTCGGAAGAAAACCTGGTTCTAGCTATTGAGAGAGCTTTAAAAAATGAAACCCTCAAAGAGGAAATCATTCCGTCTCAAAAGGCTTCTGATGCTATACCGGTCTTAGCTATACCCATTGCACCAACTGAAAAAAGACTGAAAGACTATTTCCCTAAGTATGTTCCTTACAATAAAGTACTTAATTCAAAAGGTACAAATTATTCCTATTCCAGCATTCAACGGTTCTTAGAAGACGTGGTTGACAAAGAACAGCCGATTACTGAAAAACTTCTTTTACGGAGATTAGCTACTTACCTTAACCGTTAGAAGGTAACCTCTATTGTTTTAAATGCCTTCCATGAATATGTTCCTTATTCTTATCGGATAAAAAAGAATGAAGATGATGGTTCCTACTATATTGATCCTAACTGCTACCTGGACCTCTTGCGTTTAGGCGGAGATCGAAAAGTTGATGAAGTTCCGCTTCTAGAACTACAAAACGGAATAATCAAGATTGTTGAAATTGAAGGAAGAATCGATAAGAATGGACTCTCTCATGAATTACTATGTTTGTTTGATATGTCAAAGCTTTCTGATTCCATGTCTTCCTATATTGAGGCTGCCATTAAGGAAATGCTTGAAAGGCAGACCTTGAAAGAAGAATCGGATGGCTCTCTTTGCTTAAACTTTAAACCTAGCTTCTAAAGACTACATTTCTAATCGTAGGGCAAAAGGTATCCTATCTAAAGATGTCGAAAGAGTTTATTCCGTATTTTTTAATAGTCAGCAATTGATATACCAGGCTCAATAAAAATGCCTAATAGGAATACACTCCAACAAAAAATCAGAAATTTCAACTAAGAAATATTTTTTAGGTTTTTAGTTTTCTAAAAGAATCAAAAAGATTGCTCAAGTTAAAGAAAATCAAATCTCTTCAAAATACCCTGAAACGGTCAATATTTTGTTTTTAATTGTTGAAGAAATTATTTCCGGTGCTACAATCACATCATAAAGAAGGATAAAACATGAAAAAAACCAATATTAAGAGCTTATTAAAGCCAGTTGAAATAGCTGACCTATATACGTATTCCTTTATTTCAGCCATCACTTTGTCTCCAGATACTAAAACGACGGCCTTTATCGTCTCTAAAGCCAATAAAGAAGAAAACAATTATCATTGTGACTTATATGTCCTTAAGGACAATGAGACACTTCAGTTAACGACTGATGGAAAAGCTTCCTTCTTTATCTATTTGGATAATGACCATCTTCTTTTCAGCACCAAAAGAGACTTAGAAGATAAGAAGAGAAGTGAAGCTCAGGATGAATTCACATCCTTCTATGTTATTTCCTTAAATGGCGGTGAAGCCAAGAAAGCTTTCACAGTCCCATTTAATGCTAGTAGCATTAAAAGAATCAGTGACAACTATTATCTCTTATCCGCTCAGATTTCTTTAGATCATCCTGATTACTACAAATTGAAGGATTCCGAGAAAGAGAAGATTCAAAAAGAACGTAAAGAGAATGCTGACTATGAAGTCTTGGATGAATCACCTTTCTATTTCAATGGCGCCGGATTCATTAATAAGAAGAGAAATGTTCTCTTCACCTTCAATAGCCTGACTAAAGAAACTGTTTTAGTCAGTGACCCTAAGAAACAGGTCGGTTGCTTCGATTTAGCCGATAACGCTGTCTATTATTCTTCGTCCTTAGTTAAAGAGATACCAGTTATGTTCTCTTCTTTGATTAAATATGACTTAAAGACTAAGAAGAGTCAGGAACTTCTTAAACCTCTATATAATTATTTTGATGTCAAAGTCTTCAATGATGGTCTTTTGCTGACCATGACCGACTTTAAGAAATACGGTATCAATGAAACCGGAAAAGAATATTTCTATTCTTTGAAGGATAAGACTTTGAAAGTATTAGCCGAAAATGAAGAGGAGATACCTGGCTTTATTTCCACTGATGTCCATTATGGCTCTACCCGTTATACCAAAGTCGATAACGGCAACTACTACTATCTGACACCCATCAATAACCGTCTGATTCTGAATAAGATTGATAAAGACGGCAAGAGAACCTCAGTCGTTGATCGACCAGGTGCCATCAACGACTTTGATGTAATCAATGATAAAGTTGTCTTCTCTGCCGACTTTGATATGAAACTTAATGAAATCTATGCTCTTAACGGGAATGAATGCATTAAACTTACTTCTTTGAATGATGATGCTTTAAAAGACAAGTATGTGGCTAAACCTAACAAACTCACTATTAAGTCTGAAGGTTTTGATATTGATGGCTTTGTCTTATATCCTAATAACTTCAATCCAAAGAAGAAGTACCCCGCCATCCTTGATATTCATGGCGGACCCAAAACTATCTATGGTGAAGTCTTTATGCAGGAGATGCAAATATGGACAGGGCGAGGCTATTTTGTCTTCTTCGCTAATCCTTTTGGTGGTGCCGGAAGAGGTGAACAGTTTGCGGACTTAAGAGACAAATACGGAACCACTGATTATAAGAACCTGATGGATTTCACAGATGCGGTTTTAGATAAGCATCCTAATATTGACAAAAAGAAAGTCAATGTCACCGGCGGCAGTTATGGCGGCTTCATGACTAACTGGATCATTACCCACACTAATCGCTTCAATTGTGCCGCTACCCAAAGATCAATATCTAACTGGGTCAGTATGTTGGGATGCTCCGATATTGGCATCAATGATATTGTTTCTTCTTATGAAGTCGGAAAGAAGAACCAGACCTTCTTTACTGAAGACGGCATCAAGAATATCTGGAATATGTCTCCTCTAAAGACGGTCGATACAGTTACAACTCCGACTCTTTTCATTCATTCCGACGAAGACCATCGCTGCCCGATTGAGGAAGGATATCAGTTATTCACCGCTTTATTATATAAGAACGTTGAAACCAGAATGATTGTCTTCCATGGTGAGAATCATGAGCTTTCAAGAAGTGGAAAACCCAAGCACCGTGAAAGAAGACTAATGGAAATTAGCGATTGGTTCGATAAACATTCTAAATAATTGATAAGAGTTGGTATAGAAAGCGGCTGTCACAAAACTATTTTGGGAGCTTTGCGACAGCCTTTTATTATGCTTACTTATTTACGATTTTGGTATAGCCTTCATAGGTAGCCTGAATCAAAAGAGCTAATTGTTTTGCTAAGACATCCGGAGAGGTATTGCAGCCTTTGATGACCCAATCAGAGATGATTCCCACTGAACCGGTAATTGAATAAGAGAAGACTAAAGTCAGAGTCTCTTCCGAAAGATTAGGGCTGATTTCCTTGAAATCATGAATGAACTTGTTCTGAAGATAAATTACAAGCCTGGTAAAGAGGGTACTTTCGCCAAGATGAGAGAACAGTGATTTGAACCAAACACTTTCCGACTGAATAAAAACCAAGATTTCTTTAAAGAAGCTTTCATCGATTTTGTAAACTTTCTGAGGAGACACTCTTTTAACAATTTCATCATAAACGGCATCCTCAATATCGGAATAGACATCATAAATATCATAGTACTGGTTATAGAAAGTACCCCGTGAGACTTGGGAGACCCGGCAAAGTTCTTTGACCGTTATTTCTTTGAACTCTTTGGCCGCTAAAAGCTTGATAAGGCCGTCTTTGATCAAAGAGCGGGTGTACTTAGAACGGACATCTTCTTTTCTTTGTATTTCTTCCATAAGTTTCCTCTTTGACACTTGCCTAGTGAAGTGTCTATCAGATAGACAAAACAATGAATGTTGCGAGTAAAAATTGTTTTCAATCTAAACTATAATACAAATGTAACATTTATTAGTCACAGTGTCAAACAAATGGAAGGAGTATCTAAAATGAACGATTTCATCAAAGCCGATAAAGCCACTAAAATCTATGAATCCAGTGATGTCAAAACCATTGCCCTCAATCAGGCTTCTTTCAGTATCCCCGATGGCTCCTTCACAGTTATCTTAGGCCCGTCTGGTGCTGGCAAGACTACTTTGCTGAATCTTTTAGGTGGGATGGACAGTCTGACTTCCGGACACCTATCAATAGCCGGGAAAGACTTATTTGGGTTATCTAACCGAGAACTTACTAAATACCGGAGAACGGAAGTGGGATTTGTCTTTCAGTTCTATAATCTCATGCCTAACTTAACGGCTAAGGAAAACGTTGAATTAGCAGTTGAAGTAACAAAGAATGCTTTCAAACCGGCTGACATCTTAACTAAAGTCAGTTTGAAAGATAGAATGGATAATTTTTCCGCTCAGTTATCCGGCGGTGAACAGCAGCGAGTATCAATTGCTCGAGCTATTGCTAAGAATCCCCGACTTCTTTTATGCGATGAACCTACTGGTGC
>JBAXZU010000089.1:0-7342 GCA_041670225.1 Bacilli bacterium
GAGAGCAATGAAGTGGGAGATGACTCCGACTACTTCAGGATTTGAGGCAACATCACAGATGACGGTGATTCCCAAGGCTAATTCACAGGCTCCTGAGATTATTAAGTCGGAGAACACATTTTCCTTATTTGATAATCCTAAGGCCGGTAGGAAGTTTGCTAGGATTCTCAATGATCCATCAATGAGCAGGACTGAACCCAGAATAATAAGAATGACTGCCTGGAAATCAGTATTGCGATAGAAAATGAAGGCGACAATTCCTCCCCCAATGAACATGATAGCCTCAATGAGGTTCCAAACTATCCACAAGGTACTTTTCTTAGATAAGTCACTAGTTAGCGGATTCTTCTTTTCTTTTTTGTTTTCTTCTTCCATATTTATATTTTCCTCTTAAAATAGTAATGTACTAATTATATCACTTTAGATAATTAGTGAAAAAATATGCCTTAATTTTCAACAGGAGTGAAAAGTATGAACAAAGAATTATTGGAAAAGTATGCCGAGCTGATTGTCAGAGAAGGTATCAATCTGAAAAAAGGACAGTATGTCGTTATCAGAACTGAAGTCTGTCAGGAAGAAATGGCTGCTTTGGTTGCTGAGAAATGCTACGAATATGGTGCTAAGCGGGTTTTCATCCATTGGCAGTGTGCAACACTGGATAAGGTCGATTATCAGAATGCTGATATTGAAGCCCTGAAGGAGGTTCCTCCATTTGAAGAGGAAGCTCATAAATTCATGTCTGATCATCTGTCCTGCCTTATTTGGCTTGATGGTGATGATCCAGATGGATTAAAAGGAGTTGACAGTTCAAAAGTCGCTGCCGTTAAGGCCGCTAAATATAAAGTCATCGGAAAATATAAGGAAGCCACTGAAAATAAGATCCAGTGGTGTATTGCCGGAGTTCCTTCTAAGCCCTGGGCTAAGAAGGTTTTCCCTTCCTTAAGCGATGATGAGGCTATAGAAAAGCTTTGGGAAGCTATCCTGGAAACCAGCCGCTGCGGAGATGGAAACGGAATTGAAAACTGGAAACAGCATGATAAAGAACTGAAAGCCAGATGTGCTTATCTTAATTCTCTGCGTCTGAAAGAATTAAGATACAAATCAACTTCCGGTACCGATTTCACTGTTGGTCTGATTCCGGGAGTCAGATTCTTAGGCGGAGGCGAGACTCTTCTGGATGGAACCTATTTTGAACCTAATATTCCTTCTGAAGAATGCTTTACTTCTCCTTTAAAGGGAGTTGCCGAAGGTATTGTCCATGCTTCTAAGCCACTTGCCTATCAGGGACAGCTGATTGAAGACTTTACTGTCAGATTCCATGAGGGAAAGGCCGTCGAAGTTCATGCAAAGCGTGGCGAGGAAGCATTGAAAAGCATTCTTACCTTAGATGAAGGATCAGCCTATTTAGGTGAATGTGCCTTAGTTCCTTTCCATTCCCCGATTAATGATACCGGAATTCTTTTCTTCAATACTCTTTATGATGAGAATGCTGCCTGTCACTTAGCTTTAGGACGTGGATTCACTGAGCTTTATCCTGATTTTGAAAAATACACCAATGAAGAAATCATTGCCAAAGGAATCAATTATTCCTTGAGTCATGTGGATTTCATGATTGGAGACGAAAATCTTGATATCACCGGTATTACCGAAGATGATAAGGAAGTTAAGATTTTTGTTAAGGGAGCCTGGGCTTTTTAATCTAGAATAATTGTTTCATTTTTATTGATATTTATCTAATAATTAATGAAATTCTAGCGGTTTTCCGTTATACTAAACCTGTGAAAGCGAGTAACTATTCAAATGAAAGAAAACATTAAGAAGATCTGTGCTTATACTGGTTTGAATTTAGGAAAAGAAGAAGCTGCTGAAGTCACCGAAGAAGAAATTCAGAATGAAATTAATAACCTTCTCAGTCAGTCTACTACTGCCAAAGAAAAAGACGGCGAAGCTGTTGAAGGAGATATCGTAAATATCGATTTTGAAGGTTTTGTTGATGGTGTTGCCTTTGAAGGCGGAAAAGGTGAAAAGTATGATCTTGAATTAGGATCACATTCTTTCATTCCTGGCTTTGAAGAACAGCTTATCGGAACCAAGAAGGATCAGGATATTGATGTTAAGGTTACCTTCCCTGAAAATTATCAGGCTGAAAACCTTAAAGGCAAAGAAGCCATCTTTAAGTGCACTGTCCATGCTGTTAAGGAAAAAGCTGCTCCTGAACTCAATAATGAGTTTGTTGCTCAGTTTGGAATTGATACTGTCGAACATTTCAAAGAAGCTGTCAAGAATAAGCTTCAGTCTGAAAAGAACAACAAGGCTATCAATGAATACATCGACAGAATCTCTCTCTATTTAGTTGATAATTCCGAAATCGAAGTCACTGATGAAGAAAAAGAAACCCGACTCAATGACATGATTAAGTATTATGAGAACAGTGTTGCTCAGTATGGATCAACCTTAGAAGCCTACCTTTCTATGAGCGGTATGACTATTGATCAGTTCCGTGAGAAGCTCATTCCTGAAGCTGAGAAATCAGTTAAGATTGAAAGCCTCTACGCTTATATTGCTGAAAAAGAGAACATCACTGTCCTTGATGAAGAAATTGATAGAGAGTTCGCTTATATGAAGAATCAGTATCAGATGAGCGATGAACAGTTTGAAAAGTTCTGTTCTGAGAGAAAAGATGATCTCAGAAATGAGCTTGCCAATGTTAAAGTTTCACAGTTCTTATCTGTAAACAACAAATAAAAAATGAAAGGCCGCCTTGCTGGCGGCCTTTTTAGTTATTTGAATTTTTTATATTTCAGCAGGTAATTATTGAGACAGCAGATGGTTTTGGCATCCTTGATTGAACCATCCCTAACCATTTCTATCATCTTGCTCAGGCTTACTTTAAAGAAGTCGAGAGCTTCATCCTCATCCAGATGTTGATTGGTTTTGACTAATCCGGTTGCCATGAATAAGTAGATGATTTCATCAGTATAGGCTACACTTGGATACATTTGGCCCAAAGGCTCAATGTTGGTGGCATGATAGCCGGTTTCTTCTTCTAACTCTCTGAGTGCGGTTTCTTTGGGATCTTCGTTCTCATCACATTTTCCGGCAGGAACTTCAGTGATTAATTCATCATAGGGATAACGGAACTGATTCTCTAAAATGATTTTTCCGTCAATATCAAAAGCCAGGATGGCACTAGCCTTGCAGTGTTTGATATATTCACGTTTGCTTCTGTGTCCGTTTGGAAGCTCGACATCATCAACATAAACATCAAGAATCCGTCCTTTATAGATTTCCTTGCTTGATAATTGTTTTTCTTTTTTATCCATTTTTTCTTCCTCTGAATATATTTTACTATTAATGGTGAACTATTAGCTCTTCTTTTGCTAAAATATTCAGTATGGAAAAAAAGATTGTATTTGCAAGTCACAACGAAAATAAAGTTAGTGAAATCAGGGAGATGCTCTCTCCTTTAGGCTACGAAGTTCTCTCATTGAAGGATTTGGGTTTAGTTATTGATGCTGAGGAATTATCTCCTTCTTTTGAAGGAAACTCCCGTATTAAGGCTTTGGATATTGCTTTTAAGACTTCTTATCCGGTTATTGCTGATGATTCCGGTTTGGCTGTTGATGCTCTTAATGGCTTTCCCGGAGTTCGTTCGGCTAGATTCATGGAAGGAAAATCATATCAGGAAAAATGTGAAGCTCTGATTTCCATGCTGAAGGATTACGAAAATAAAGATGCTTCCTTTTTTACAGCTATTATCTATCTTGATAAAAAGTATGGCATTGATAAATGTTTTATGGGCCAATGTCAGGGAAGAATCATGCCTTCCTGGGATGATGGTGCTCCTGATAAATTCGGATATGATCCAGTTTTTTATTCATATGATCTGAAAAAGACTTTCGGAAGAGCGTCTTCAGAAGAAAAAAACTCGGTCTCTCATCGTGGAAGGGCAATGAAACAGCTGATAGATTTTCTGTCAGGAATCGGTAAATAAAATGAAAATTATCTTAGGAATCGGAAATATCGGTGATATCTATGAAGATACCAGACATAATTCAGGCTTTCAGGCTTTAGACCTGATTGCTGAGGATTTTGGTATATCTATGTCAAAACATGACTTTAAGTCTTTTATCGGAAAAGGAAAAATCTTTGGCGAAGATGTGCTTTTGATGAAGCCAATAACTTATGTCAATCTTTCCGGCAATGCTTTGATTGAGGCAAAGAATTTCTATAAGGTTAAGACGGAGGATATATTTGTTTTAGTAGATGACATGGATACTGAACCCGGACATATCCGTCTAAAACTGAAAGGCTCAAGTGCTGGACATAATGGATTGAAATCCATTATCTCAGTTTTAGGAACCGAGGAATTCAAGAGAGTCAGAATCGGAATCGGAAGACCATCTCTTCAGAGTATTCCTGATTATGTTCTTTCAACTCCTAAAGATAAGGAAGTCTACAAAGCCTGGAAGGATGGCATTAGTTTAGCTAGCGAAGCTATGGAGTATGCTTTGAAGAATTCTTTTGACAAAGCAATGAATCAATATAATAAGTAAATGGCAAAATTAGGAAAGATTTCATTACTGAATTATCTTCTTGATAATAAAGAAAAAGACAAGCTGGATGAAGGAAAGGATGTTAATGTTTCCTCAGTTGAGGCATTAGCTATCCTTACTGCCTTAAGCTTTAATCAAACACCTAGGAAAATGTTCTTTCTTTTTCCTACTATATATGAAGCTCAGGCTTTCAGTCAGTTTTTAGGTGATTATGTTGATGAGGATGAATCCTATATTTTCCCTTATGACGAAATATTCCGTACCAACGCAATTGGTGTCAGTCCTGAAATGAGTGAAGAAAGGCTTCTGGCTGTTTCTTCAATTTTCAGCAACAAACCCTCAATTCTTGTTTCACATGTTTCTGCCTCTATGTTATCTATCATGAGCAAAGACCGGTATCGTAACAGTCTGATTTCACTGAAAAAAGGAATGATGACTGATTTTATGGCTTTGGTAAAAAAGCTCTCTCAGATGGGCTATCAGCACGCTGACCGGGTTTCACAGGCTAATCAGTTTGCTTTCCGTGGTGAGATTCTTGATATCTTTGATGCTAGTTATCCTAATCCAATCAGATTAGAATTTTTTGGCGATGAAATCGATGATATCCGTATTTTCAATGCCAGAGACGAACTTTCTTTTGAACATATTAATTCAGTGACTATTCATCCAGCCTCACTTTTGCTTCTTACTGAAGATGAACTGGTTTCTGGTTCTCAGAAACTTGATTCCGGTTTGGCTTTGATGGGTTCTTCAACAGTTGACAGACTGACTTATGATGATTTGAAAACCCGTATCGAACAATTGAAGCAGGATGTCCGAGGTAGTTATCTTTTGGATATCTCTCAAAGATTCCATTCTTTTTTCTCTGCTGATGACTGCTCTCTTATTGACTACCTTTTTGGTTATGAAAGATATGCCTATCTACCAAATGAGATTGATTCAGAGATAGCTTCTACATTAAAAAAAGAAAAGGAATATTTCACTAAATCAATTAAAAGCAACTCTTCTTTAAAAGGAGAAAAGGTTTACTCTTTTTCTAAACTTTCCTTAGCTGGATTCTCGTCTGCTTTCTATAATGAGGATAAGAAGCCCTTTGTTGTCAGAGATAATTCTTTCAAAGCTGTTTCCTATGCCCAGTCAGACCAGATGCTGCATCTCTATTTGGAAAAAGGCTATAAAATCAGAATTGCTCTGCCAGAACCCAATCTTTCTAATTATCTGAATTATTTGGAAGAAAGTCAGATTGAACATACGCTCTATCCGACTCATTCTCCGATTATGCTCTTTGAAGGAAGAATAACTCACGGATTTGAAGTACCGGAAGAAAAACATGTCTATCTGAGTGCTCGTGAAATCTATGGCGTCTCAGATCAAAAATCCCGTTTCCTCTCTCGCTACAAGGAAGCTAAGATTATCCGAAAATATGAAGATCTGAAAGAAGGAGACTACGTCGTTCACGAAATACATGGTGTTGGCAAATATCAGGGAGTTGCAATCCTTGATGGGCTGGAATATCTGAAGATTCAGTATGCTGATGATGCTCTCTTTTATTTGCCTTTGAGTCAGTATAAGATGATTAGGAAATATTCTTCACGAGAAGGTTATTCGCCTAGTCTTGATAAGCTTGGCGGCTCAACCTGGTCAAGAAAGAAAGCTAAAATCCGTAGTAAGATGACTTATCTTGCTGATCAGCTTTTAGCTATTTATTCTGAAAGACAGAACCGTCCTGGCTTTGCCTTTTCTAGTGAACCTGAATTAGAGAAAGCCTTTAGGAAAGCTTTCCCTTATCCTTATACCGATAGTCAATTAAGAGTCATTGACGAAGTTCTTAATGACATGGAATCTAAGACTCCTATGGATAGACTTGTAGCTGGGGATGTTGGATTTGGAAAGACTGAGATTGCTTTTAATGCCGCTTTTAAAGCCATTCTCTGCCATAAACAAGTAGCTTTCCTTTGCCCAACAACCATTCTTTCCATGCAGCATTTTAAGACAGCTGTCAATCGTTTTGCTTCTTTTGGTGTGAGAATCTGTGTCTTCAACCGATTCATTCCTAAAGAAGTTCAGGAAAAGAATATTAAGCTGATTAAAGAAGGAAAAATGGATTTGATTATCGGAACCCACAGGATTCTCAGTTCCGAAATTCAGTTCAGTGATTTGGGCCTTTATATCGTTGATGAGGAACAGAAATTTGGTGTTGCCAATAAGGAAAAGATTAAGGAAAGAGTTAAGAATATCGACTGTCTGACACTGACTGCCACCCCTATTCCCAGAACTATGCAGATGTCTTTGCTCAATGTCAGAAGTCTTTCTCTTTTGGATGATGCTCCTATTAATCGAATGCCGGTTAAGACTTATGTCTGTAAGTTTGATAGCGAGCTGATTTATGAAGTCATCGGTAAGGAACTTGAAAGAAAAGGTCAGGTCTATTATTTACATAACGATATCAAATCAATTCATTCAGTTGCCAGCAATCTTCAAAAACATTTCCCAGATCATAAGGTTTTAGTAGTACATGCTAGAATGGGAGAAGATGAGATTGAAAGCGTTATGGATGATTTTTATGCGGCTGAAGGCGATATTCTGGTCTGTACTTCAATCATTGAATCCGGTTTGGATATTCCTAATGTTAATACCATCATTGTTGAAAATGCGGATCATTTTGGTTTAGCTCAGCTTTATCAGATTAAGGGCCGAGTGGGTCGAAGCAGCCGTTTAGCTTACGCCTATTTCCTATTCCGTGATTCATCAAAGATTACCGATGATGCTAAGAAAAGACTAAAGGC
>JBAXZU010000090.1:0-7309 GCA_041670225.1 Bacilli bacterium
GATTCTTTTGGTGCTTTCACCAAGAATTCCTATCCTTCCTTATCTCAATGGGCAATTGACTTATATAAGAAATGGTCACGAGAAGATCCTGTCAGTCAGCGTGAGATTGATAGAACAAATGCTATTTATAAGTATCAGAAAAATCGCAACCCCTTTATTGATATTCCGGGATTAGAAAATAGAATTTGGTAAAAAGGAGAAAAACCAATGAAAAAGATTGTACTTCTTGCTTTATTAGGATTAGGCTTAGCTTCATGTTCTTCAACTAGTACTTCAGTTTCTGCATCTACATCAACATCTACTTCAACATCTACATCTATATCTACTTCTACTTCTACTTCCGTTTCTGTTTCTACTGAGGACAGTACCATTGTTTCCACTGAACCCAGTGTTGAACCATCAATCGAACCAAGTGTAGAAGAAAGTACTGAACCAGAACCATCAGTTGAACCTAGCACAGAACCAGAACCTTCAACAGAGCCTAGCACTTATACTTCTGATTCGGCCGAGAAGGAATATGACATTGTTAATGTTGCTTTAAAAGATGTTATTACTGAAGCTGGTGGTTCACAGTATGATCAGAACGAAGCCGGAAATAATAATTTATTAGCATATTTCACTGCTGTTGATAATTCTCTTTTTACAGGAATCAGTGGAGTTAGCAAGATTCAGTCATATACCTATCAGGATAATAAGAACACTCTTCAAATTGGAACCGGAAGTTCTACTGGTACATTCACTCTTTCTTTGTCAAAGGAATGCGAGAAAATCACTGCTTTATGCCGTGACTATACTAAAGCCTATGCTTATACAGGAAATTCCGGAATTACTATTGATAAGGGAATCTTATCAATCAACGATGTCGATAATGAAATGACTCATCCAACCGATTCTGATTCAGTTGCTGAGGAAAAAGAGTTTGTCTTTGATACTCCCTCTGATGTAGTAACTATTGCAAATAAATATGCTTCTGATGATGCTAAGGGAAGAGTTCTCTTAGAGAGCATTACATTCTATTTTACAAAATAGATTTATCTACAGAACCTCTGATAAATTTCAGAGGTTTTTTGGTGGTTTCTTTCAATAATTATTTGTTTTAATACTTGTAGATATGAAATTTAGTGCTAGAATAAAATAAACCGAGGGATTTTTCTTTACTGCAAAAATCGGCAGAGGAAGCGTGATGAACCAGGAATTGCTTGATTCTATGCCATGTGCAATGGCGATTTATCGTTTTACTGAGAATGGTTTTTCTCCAGTGATGCATAATAAGGCGTTTTGGACTGTTTTAGGTTATTCTGAAAAAGAAATTGAAGAAGTATGTCATAGAACTAATATGAAAAATCTTTGCCCGGAAGATAGGGAAAAGTTTTTAGCGGCTTTCAAAAAAGCTATGAGTGAACATAAAACAGCTCATGAAAGCGTCAGGGTATATCACGAGGTTAACTCACAGTATATTTGGTTAGATGTAGCAATTACTGCTGAAACTAATTCTATTGATACTCTTTTCTATGTTGTTTATTCTGATATTTCGGAAAAGAAAAAAACCGAACGTCAGATTTCACATGTTTTCAATAACATCAATGGTGGGTTAGCTGTCTATGAATGTGGTTCAAATATCAAAATCTTAATGTTTACTGATGGTATTCCAAGAATGCTTGATTATACCAGAAGTGAATATGATGCACTTGTTCAGGATGATTTGATGAATTTTGTTTTTGGTCCGGACCGAGAAAAACTCATTAATACCATTCATCATGCTGTCAGACACAATCTGGATGTCAACTGGACTTTTCGTGCGATATGCAAAGATAATTCTCTTGTTTGGGTTAATCTGTCGGCTTATCCTGATAAATTATCTGAAAATGGGTATCCTATTTATAATGCGTTATATACCAGCATTTCTGAAAACTATAAATTTCAGCAGTCAATCATTGATAATAGTCAAAATTCAGTTTCCGTATTTGATTCAGAAACATATGAACTATATTACGCAAACAAAAAAGTCTTTGAACTTTATGGCATTCCTGAATGTGATTACAGTGGAAAGAAATGCTATGAAGTTTTCTGTGGAAGAAAAGATAGGTGCCCATGTTGCAAGTGTGGTACAGATTTAAAAGAAGGAGAAAGTTTCACTGCCACTATCGATAAGACCGGAAAAACCTTCAAGGCTGTTCAAGGACGTGATGTCTGGATGGGCAGAAATGTCTATGTTCTTTTCTCAAACGATATTACTAAGGAATTGGCAAGACAAAAAGAAATTGTTGATGAGAAGGAAAGATATCATGTAATCATTGATGGCCTTGGTTTAGCTTGGTTTGATTATGATTTCCAGCAGAAAACCTTATATTCTAACGAAATTTATAAGAAATATACTTTATCAAATGAATCAATAATTGACATTATGTCAAATAAAGCTAATCCTGAGAATATTCATCCTGATGATCTTCATAAGCTTTATGAATTCTTCCTTGATCTTAAAAAAGGTTTTGCCTTAGTGACTTTGAGATTAAGAACAGTGGGAGGCCCTTTCCGTTGGGTAAGATTCTCTGGTAATGTTCTGCATGATTCAGATGGCTCAATACGAAGAGCTATCGGAATAATTGAAGATATTAATGATGTTCAGTTGAAAAATATAAGACAGTTTGAAGAGTATGCGACAATTTATGAGAAAATAAGCGAGAAAGACTCGAGTCTTTATGACTATTCCAACCTCAATCTTAATTCAGGCGTTGTTACTAAGTGCAATGGTTCACATCCTGATGAGGTTGATATTAATGTTGGTACTACAATTGAAAAATTTGGTAAGATTGTCTCTTCTAATGCGGTAGAACCGGAAGTCAGGAAAAAACTGAAGAAGCTTTTATCAGTCGATAATCTCCATCAGTGTGCTCTTGATAATAAGAAAATTGAGATTGAATATTTACGCCGTAAGAAAGATCAGACTGAGCATTGGGTTCGTTTGGTTATTCATTTCGCGATTAATCCTTATGCAAATGCTAACATGGCCTTTGCCTTACTCTTTGATATTAATCATGAAAAGAATTTATCCCAGATTATCTCACGTCTTGTTGATGATAGTTTTGAGGCATTAGGAATAATTAATATAAAATCACATTTGATTGATTACAGTATCATAAAGCCAGATTCTTCGGTAAAAATGAAATCCGGAAGACTTCATGAAGATTGTTTTAAGGATACAATAGAAGGCTATTTCCCAGGTCAGGATATTTCCGGAATCATCAATGATAACAGTATCAATACCATTATTGAAAAACTTAAAGACCATTCGGAATATAGCTCAGCTATGACTATTGAAGAAAAAGGCCAGAAAAAGCGAAAACTCTGGCAGTATATCTGGTTTGATGAAAAGCATACCCGTATTTTCTTCAGCCGTACTGATATTACTTCGGTTTTCCGTAAAGATGAGCAGCATCTTGAACAGTTGACTGCTGCCTTAAATCAGGCTAAGAGAGCTAATCAGGCTAAGAGTGACTTCCTTTCTAGAATGAGTCATGATATCCGTACTCCTCTGAATGCAGTAATAGGTTTTGCTGAATTGGCCTTAGAGGAAAGTGATTTGACCCCAGTTGTCCGTGATTATCTCGAAAAAATCCAATCTTCCGGAAAATATTTGCTTGGATTGATTAATGATATTCTTAATATGTCAAAGATAGAGAGCCATAAGCTTGATTTACATCTTTCGGTTGTTAACGGACCAAAATTCCTGAAGGATATCAATGATGTCTTTTCTATTCAGGCTCAGCAGAAAGGCATTAATTTTGTAACTGATTTCAATCACGCTCAGACGCCTTGGGTCATCATGGATGATTTGAGAAGCAAACAGATATATAACAACATTCTGAATAATGCATTGAAGTTCTCTGATCCTGGCACAACGATCAGCTGGTCAATCAAAGATGAGATAACCGGAAATAATAAGATGAGAATGGTTTCAGTTATTTCAGATCAGGGATGTGGTATGAGTAAAGAATATCTTTCAAAACTATTCCAGCCTTTTGAACAGGAAGAAAATTCTCATTCACTTACTGAAGTTGGTACTGGTTTGGGCTTGTCGATTGTTAAGAGTTTAGTAGAATTGATGGGTGGTACCATCAAAGTTGAAAGTGAGTTAGGTAAAGGAACGGTTGTAACTATCACTCTTGATAGAATGCTTCCTTCTAAAGATCAGATTCCAGTTTCTGAGAAAAAATCAGATATTGAATTTAGCCTTAGCGGTTATCATATCCTATTATGTGAGGATCAGCCTCTTAATCGTGAAATTGCTATTAGAATTCTTAATAAGAAAGGTCTTCTTGTTGATTACGCTGTTAACGGAAAAGAAGGTGTTGAAACTTTCTCAAAATCCAAGCCCGGAATGTATGATGCAATTTTGATGGATATCAGAATGCCAATTATGGATGGTCTGACGGCAACAAGAAATATCCGTGAATTAGATCATCCTGATGCTAAAACCATTCCGATTATTGCTATGACCGCCAATGCTTTTGATGATGATATTCAAAACTGTCTGAATGCGGGAATGAACGGACATATCGCTAAGCCTTTTGATCCTAAAAAGCTGTATGAAATCTTAGCAGAGAAGATTTCTGCCAGCAAAAAATAATTGATGATATTTAGGAGTTTTCTTTTTCTAGGTTAATCAGTTTTTCCTTCATATTCAGCCCTAAAGCAAAACCTACTAGTTTTCCTTTGGCTCCGATTACCCGGTGACAGGGAATAATCAAAGGAAGCGGATTTCTGTTGCAGGCCATTCCAACTGCCCGGGCTGCTTTTGAATTGCCTATTGCTACTGCAATTTCTTTATAGGTTCTGGTTTCGCCATACGGAATCTTCTTTAATTCCGACCAAACACGCATCTGAAATTCTGTTCCTCTTTCCTGATATTTGATTTGAAAAGATTTTCTCTCTCCGGCTAGGTATTCTTTTATTTGCTGATAAACTGTATCAGAAAACTGACTAGGATTATTCTTTTCTGAAACGGCTGAAGAAAATGATAAGAAAAAAAGAGTATCAGCTTCATAGCCGACTGTAATTTTTCCGATTGCTGTCTGATATGTAGCTTGTAATATCATTTTAATTCTCCTTTTCTACTGCCTTTATTTATCTTTTTATAGTATAGCTATTTATATTTTAAATCATGCTACAATAATTGAATTATGAATCAAAAGCTTTATTCAGAAATATTCCACCGTAAATCATTTCATCTTTTCCGGAATACTATTCCTCTTGATGAGGAAGATTTTGCTATTCTTAATTCGGTAATCAGAGAATATGATTCTCTTGACAGTCGTATCCGAGTTGAAATGAAAATAGTTAAGGCTGAAGCGACTAATGCCAAAAGAGGTGAAGAATATGCTATTCTTTTCTATAGTGAGAAAAAAGAAAATTATCTACAGAATATTGGCTATATCGGAGAACAGATTGATCTTTCTTTGGTATCTCATGGTCTAGCCACTCTTTGGTATGGTATCGGACACCCTAACGAAACGAATGATTCATCCGGCTTAAGTTATGTGATCATGCTTCTTGTTGCTAAGTCAACTGATGGATTTCGGAAAGATATGTTCTTATCAAAGAGAAAAGAACTGAGTGAAATATACACCGGGGATGAATATTCTTCAATTATCAATATTGCTAGATTTGCTCCTAGTGCCTGTAATTCTCAACCTTGGCAGTTACTCTGGAAAGATAAAAAGCTGAAGGTTTACCGTCACTTTGATCTTACCCGTCGAGGTATTATGCCCATTAAAAAAGTTTCTTTTTATAATCGGATAGATATTGGTATATTCCTTTGTATTCTTGAATTATGCTTTGAAAACGGAGAAATAAAGTTTCAGAGAACTATTTATCCTGATGATGGTAATGAAGAAGATATTTTAACTGCTGAATATTGGTTTGACTAAGCCAACTTTGTTAGATTAATTAAGTTCGTTAATTTAAAATGTCTCAAATATTGATTAGATTTTCATCGTTCAATGCTGAAAGTGATGGTTGCACTTTCAGCAGTAACGGAATCAAAAGAGATGGTATAGGGGAACTCACTGCCATCATCTAAAGTGGTCTTGTTATAGAAGAAGTCTGAGTAATCATCCATGGTGAAGACATCACCTGTCTCAAAAAGATCTTCTTTCGTTAAGGAATGGCGGTGATATTCACCATCAAGTTCGACAGCCCCGAAGCTGTTTTCTCCACCAGCCTGAATAATCTGAATAAGATTGAAATTCTTCAGGGCATCAATGTAACCCCCGTAATCGATTTTGTTGTAACTGTTATTGGTACCTACAAAGTAATTTTCGTATTCATAATCGCTAATATCATCAACAATTTCACCCTCCTTGATAACACCATTATCGAACATGTCATCATTAAATCCCCAAAGCCTGGCATCGACATGATACATTCTGATTCCGCCAAAACCTAAGGTTCTGAATTGACAATAATCATCCCAAAAATCGTCATTGTTTCCGCATCTGGTAAATAATTCAAGCAGAATGTATTCATCATAAGCAGATCCATTCCAGGAATCAGGAGAAGGAATGAGGATACAGTCTCCGGAAAGCGAGGCGGGATTGATAGTCAGCGTGGTAGTATCCTTTTTTCCGTCAATGACATAAGGGGTTATCCATCCTGTGACCATTTTAGAAAAAGAATTCCAGTCAAATATAGTTTCATCTTGCATATCTGCTCTTCCCAAAGGAGAAGTAAGGTAAGAATAGTCATAATAATCTTCAAGGCCAAATATATGACCTTGTTCATGAATTGAGGTGAAAGATTCAGAAAGGAAGAAAGTGGAAGAGAACATAAAGGTTCTAACTGTGGGTCTATCACTAGTACCGGCTTGGGATGAGATTTGGCTCATATGCGGCCATAAGGGAGTGCTCCATTCGACATTACCTGAATTACCGATAAAGTGGACTGAATCAAGGCGGCCGTCAGCATTGGTATCGTAGTCACTCCAGGTAATATCCTTCTGGTTTTCCCAAAGCCAGGAAATAGCATCGGAAAGTACCGAATTAAGAACTTCATAGGACTGATCTTCCATGATGGCAGTCGTTGTGACATCCGAATTATAGATATCGGTAACCATTCCGGAAAGAGAGAGCTGATTAAGGGAAGCATTATCGTAGTATTGTTTCAGCGATAGTCCTTCTCCTTCTCCAAAGCATTACGGTTATTGATTTCTTCAATTTTTTCATTGGTGAAGTCGGATATTTTAGGTTCACCATCTTTTAAGGCAATAGGAACAATCAGAATTTTTTGATTACCGGTTGTTTTAGGATAAGGC
>JBAXZU010000091.1:0-7267 GCA_041670225.1 Bacilli bacterium
GAGATAAGGGGGACATTGAGATATTGGCTGATGGTTTTGGCAGCCATGTTTCCTATCTGCAAAGCACCTGGCAAGCCAGGTCCTCCGGTGACGGCCACATGGGTAATTGAATGATAGTCAAAACCTTTGAGGGAAAGAGCATAACTGACTACTTTTGTAATATTTTTTAAGTGAAGTCGGGAAGCTAATTCCGGGTAAACACCACCAAAACGCTGATGATCAGCAATTTGAGTATTGACGGTGTTAACTAGCAATTCCTTTCCGTTTTTTAATATTGAAACAGCAGTTTCATCACAGCTGGATTCAATAGCGAGGATTATTTCATCTTTCATTTTGTGTAAGCTCCTTTTTATAGCAGAGCGCGTTATCATCAGGATAATAGCCTTGTCTTTTTCGGTAGAACTGATAGCCATTTTTTTCATAAAGATGAATGGCTCTCAGGTTTTTTTCACGGACTTCCAAATAAACCGTATTGATTCCTTTTTCACTCATTTTTTCTTCAGAGGCAAGGAGCAGAAGTTTTCCTAATCCTTGTCCTTCAAAATCACGGCAGATAGCAATCTCATCAATTTCTCCTTCAGTGCCTTCTAAGCGGAGAAGGGAGTATCCAAGGATTAAGTCCTCATTAGTGATCTTCAGAATCAGGAGATTATTATCGGCTAAGGATTCCATGACATCCTTTGAAGTCATTTGGCTGCCGATGATTCTGGTTTGGGAAAGAACCGAGATTCTTTCGGAATCTTCTTTCAAAGCCGGCTGTATCATCATATTTTTAAAGCATATTCAGGAAGATAGTCTTCTTCTTTCTGAGAAAAGTCTTCAAAAGCAGTATAGTATTCCATCATGGTCTGAATGACGGATATTTTCTCGAGGCTGAAGCCAAAAAGCTCCTGTGAAGCCAATTCGTCTTCTTCCTCAACAATGATTGGGTCAGAATGATCTAAAACCGAAATATCGGTTTTGACTACTTTCTGGTAGGAATATTGTCCGTCTTTCATTTCTCCGAAGAAAAGATTTCCGCTGCGGTCACTCAGACAGGCTTTAAAGGCTTTTCCGGAGGCTAGGAAAATCTTCAGTGTTTCAATTCCGTAGATTTTAATGTTCGGATTAAAGGCATAGATGGTTCGGGGAATGGTAAGTCCGAGTCTGATTCCGGTATTGCTTCCCGGGCCTAAAAGACAGTAGAAGGAATCAACATCAGAGAGGGTGAAACCCATTCTTTTTCCTAAGGCTTCAATACCTAAATTTGTCATCTCTAAGGCCTTTTTGGGGTCCGGGAGTACTATATAATCTTTTTCTGAACCAAATATGGCACCGATAGCCAGAGCTTTAGTGGCAGTATCAAGGAAGAGTGATATTTCTTTATTGTCTTTCATCAGTAATTACCAGCTTTCTTTTATCATCATCAAGGTAGGAAATGGAGACTTTGATTAACGGATGATAGTTAAGTATTTCGCTCGAAGCAAAGTCAGGCCATTCGACATAAGTGATGCAGTCTTTGTCACCAATTATGTCATCCAATCCTAAATCTTTTCTTTCTTCATCAGTGTTTTCTAAACGGTAGCAATCAATATGGTAGAGTGTTTTCTCTTTTCCGTTATAGACTTTGACAAGATTGAAAGTAGGAGAATTGATGACTCCTTCAATCCCTAATGCTTTGCCTAAGCCTTTGGCAAAAGCAGTTTTACCGGCTCCTAAGGGACCACTGGCAAGGATTACTTCTCCACCTTGGAAGGTGGAAGCAAGATTCATGGCGATTTCTTTGGTTTCTTCAGGGGTAGAGGTGATATATTCGTAGGTTTTCATATTGTTTTACTTGCTCTTTCTGTCCTCAGCATGATCAAAGAATCTGAAGGCAACATCGACAGCATTCTTGAAACTATCAAAGCTTCCGCGGCTCTTAAGAGGTTTGACAGGAAGGGACATGATATCGTCACTAAGATTAAGGCCAATCTTGCAGCCATAGGAATTGAGACTCAGGAAGCCAGACTGAACGGAAGAATCAATGGCAAAGGAATTGAGAATATCGATTCCTTCCTTGTCAAAGAAAACTTCAGAAGAAGAAATATCAGTGGCATAAACCACAATGTTACTCTTTAATCCACTGATCTTGATAGCGGAGAATCCAGTAAGATAGTCAGGAAGGACAGTTGTGCTCTTATCGCCAGCAAAGGCGACAATGACAGCTTCGGATGAAGCTACTTTCATACCATAACTGATAAATTTTCCAAATAAGCCAGTGGAAGTATCGTTATTCTGATGACCGTCTTTTTTCTGTTTGTCAGCAAAATCCTTTTCTTTCTGGGCTTTCTGTTTGTCATTGTATTTTTCATCCATGCCGTTGAGATTAAGGTCAACAACAGTGAAATCAGCAGTAGTGTCTTTTTCGGCTTCGGCTTCTTCCTTGGTAGGAGTATAGACTTCACCTTTGATATTGAGATAATCTTTAGGGAAGGTATTTGCTAAATCAATGCTGACGGGAGGAATGATGACGGCAACTTCGCCAGAAACAAATTCGTAGCCTTTTCTTTTAGCTTCGACAATAGCTCTGGACTGGATGGAATTGATAGTACGGAAGTAGTGAGCCTGGATGATAAGCTGATCATCAATCTTGCTTTCGGTGCAGATGACTGGGTCAGACATTCTGAGACTGCTGATGACATAACCATTGGTGACATCTTCATAAGCTGAAAGGTATTCGTTGGTAATGGCAGTTCTCTTCTTGTTGAAGATAGAGGAAATGACAAAGGAAGCAATAATGATAACCAAGGCAACGCCAAGAACTACATAAGTAACCCAGGCTAAGTCCTTGTTGGTGTTCAGGAAAGTGACAAGAATGACAGCCACAAAAGCTAAAACCATAAGTCCAAGGCAGACAAAGTCATAGACTTTGGAACCATTGAGCTTTTTCATGAATTTGGTTCTAGTATCCTCAACTTCTTCGTCGATAGTTTTGATACCGTAATTCTGATACTGAATAGGCTTAAAATAGGTAGCATCAAGGGTAGGTGCTGGATTTTTGGCGTTGTATTCGCCATCAATCTGATCAGCTTCCTTAGTTTCAGGCTCAGGTGTTTCCTGTGGTAATTCACTAGGGACACTAGGGTTACTATCAGCCGAAATTTCAGATTTGATTTCAGCGGCTTCTTTGTTAGCCTCATCTGTTTGGACTAAGGTCTTTTCTTCTTCAGAAGAATTAATTTCATCAATTTCTTTCATGGTTTACCTCCGGTTTTGGCACACATTAAAATTATACCAAAAATAAAATATATTATTTAATAAATAAGTATAAAAAGTTGTGCTTTCCAATAAGAAAACCGTTACAGGCTTTTTATCGGAAAAGAGAGAACAAAAAAACCGTGTGAATCCTTGGAATCACACGGTTTATCAATCATTTAAGTTTAGAGTGAATTGACCTGTTTGGCAACGAACATGGCATAGTAGAATAAGGCAACACATTCCTGAGCTAAAGCTAAATAGCAGGTGATCTGCCAAGCAGTGTTCATACCGACTTTCTTTCTGGAATTGTAGAAGAAAAGTCCTAAATCCATAGTGATAGGAGCAAAGATAACTAACCAGCAGGCAACTTTGATGTTGACGATAGAGCTAGCTAAGATAGGATAATTGCAGACAGGAAGCCAAAGAATCAGAAGAATGAAAAGGAAATTGTAGATCTTGGTTAAACCACCATCTTTTTCATCATGACGGAAATTAAGAATCATTCCGGCAATGCAGGCAATCCAGACACCAACCAACATAACAATGTTGAGATAAGGCCAGGTGACTCTTCCGGTAATATTGCTTCTCATCCAGATGAAGGCATAGGCAGTGAAGATGGCACCGATGACGAAGTAGAAGACAGCAATCTTAACTGACTTTGCTAAGCGATGATCTTTCTTTTCAATATCAACAAGATGATATTTTCCGTTGACGGCACATAAGGCAATGATTCCGCCTAAGGTGAGAATCATAGCAATGATACCGATAATGCCATATCCGCCATCTCCAGAGAAACGGATAGCATCGTTTAAGGCATAACAAAGAATGACAATGATGGCAGTCAAAGCAATTGCACCGCCTAAGATATATAGAACAAGAGAAGTTATTTTCTCAGCCTTTGATAAAGCTGGCAGTTCTCTTTTCTCAACCATGGCTTCTCTCTCTTTGAAAGTTTTAAAACCGATGGTGCTCGGATCGAAATCCTGAATGTGTTTTTCAGACATGGGAAGGTTCCTCCTAAATAATAATACACACAATAAATAGATTATAGTAGATTGTCAGCAAAAAATTAACAAGTTTATGAAAAATATTTTTAGTTTTAAGTTTATTTAAGCTTATGTGGCTTGAAAAAAGCTACATTCTGCATCCAAAGAATCTTATTGGTGAATTCACCCTCTTCGGTTGTTTCATAAACGGTTCTCAGACATTCCATCTTGGCATCGAGATCATCCAGGGCATGGAGCACATAAGCTTCAGCTGTGGCAGGTACTTTTGGTGATCCGTAATCCGGTTCACCATGATGGGCGAGAATCATATGGGTAAGAATCATTAGTTTCTCTTCATCAAGGTTTTCTTTCTTACCTTCTTCCTGAATCATGATGGCACCAAGATTGATATGTCCAATCAGATTGCCTTCAGCAGTATAAGAAGCGGCTTTCGGACCATTGAGTTCATAAATTTTTCCGATATCGTGAAGCAAGGATCCACTGATTAAATAATCAAGAGAGAGCCAGGGATATTTCTTTTGGGTTTCGATAGCCATTGAGCAGATGGACAGTGAGTGATAGATCAGTCCTCCAAGATAGGCATGATGAACGGTGACAGCAGCTGGGAAGCTGGTGAAATCCTCATAATGCTTTTTAAGAAGGGTGGAAGTCAGAGTTTTAATTTCACTATCATGAATCATTTCAATATAAGAGTCGAGCTGTTCTTTCATGATGTCAAGGCTGACAGGTGCAACCGGAATGTATTTCCGGAGTTCTTCAGCTGACAGTTCAACGACATCCAGTGAATTGATTTTGAGCTGTGGATGGCCTTTATATAATGAAGCCATTCCCATGACACGAACCAAGGATCCGGGAGTTGTCATGGCAACATCGGATTCATCTATTGACCACATTTTGGCATCAATTGTTCCAGTGCAGTCCTGAAGAGTAAGTGATAAATAGGGTGAACCATTTCCGCTGACTGCTTTGGTCTGCTGCTTGACCATGAAAACGGCATTCACTGGTCCATCGGGGTTTAAAATTAAGTCTTTAATCATAGTAGTACCTTTCTTTTTCTATCACATATTTTATTTCTTCATATGTGAATCCTTCATTGATCATTCTTCGGATGAAGGCGTTTTTTATTTTTTCTTTATCGGCTTTTCGGCCCAATAAAGAATTATAGCATTTTTTGGCTACTGAAATCAGTAGTTCCAACCTCTTTTTATGTTCGGTTTCTATTTCTTCATCACTGAAGGAATTGAAATAGTCATCAATTGTCTTTTTTGCCTGATTAATTTCGTAGCCACGGCGTAATAACAGATTCATAAGGCAGTTTTTTCTTTTCTCGATAGTGTAGTTATTATGCTTTTGGTCATAGGATTGAACAATTGAGAAGATAATATCACCCTGATCCTCGCTCAGTAACTGTTCGATATCGGGATTTTGAAGGATTTCTTTGCTGATTCCCTTGAACCTGAGATGTTGGAGAAGATATTTTCTTCCGTATCCGAGTTCTTTCTTTTCAGTGATGAAATCTTGGGCGTAGGAATAGTCGTCGATGATTTTCGCTTCTATATAGGGATTGAGAAGCAAGGATATCTCTTTTTGATTCAGACTGAAATGCTGTCTTATCTTATCCGTGACTTCTTTTTCAGTATAACGATGATGAACAAGCAGTGCTGAAAGGTAGGAGCCAGCTTTCTGGTTCTTGCTTAAACTGATAAGTTTCTTCTTTTCTTCGGTGGTCAGTTCTTTTCCTGGATAATAATAGCCAGAGAGATATGCTTCATCAGAAAGAATGATTTCCGACTTTCCAAACCGAAGACAATACGAGCCTGATGAAAAGACAACATCAGTGATAATATTAGAAGTTGCTTTTGATTGCACTTTGGTAGGCATAAGTTATTTCCTCAGGTAAGTCATTGTCGGAAAAATTAATCATACATAAAGAATCAAGAATACCCTCGTTTCTCAGAGTTAAGACATCGTAATTGCATTTGGTGATAATCTGACCATGCTTTTCAATGATTCGGGGAATAGAGGTACGCCAGGATTTACCAAATATCTTGCGCTGAAGTAAGGTGCCGGAAATTGGCATACGGTAAAATTCAGGATTAAATGTGAAGACTAGCGGAAGCTGAAGATAGACTGAAAGCTGTTCTCCTAAAAGGCAGATGGAAGAATCCTCTTGGAGATGAACTAAATCAAGATTGAGTTTTTTGATTTCTTTAAAACATTTAAAGTGAATGGCTGAATAAATAGAAGATGGGAAAAAACGTCCGAAATTTCTTAAAGGTAAAGAAAGAATATTGTCTTGGAAGCTGAAGGATTTTCCTCTGGTAATAATGATTACTTCATGACCTAATCCAAGCAAAGTGTTTTTCAGAATTTCGGTTTCTTTTGAAAGGATATCGATAGTGGGAGTATAGACTTCGGTGAAAATACCAATTCTCATATTCAGTTCTCCTTCTTCTCTTCGGAAGTAGTCAAGGTTTTGACTTCGATAATTTCGGCACCTTCGAAATCAATTCCTTTATTCTTATCAATACTCATTATAGTACCTTTGGGTTGGAGCTTAACCAGCTTTTTGCGGTCAGCTATTTCCTTTTTCTCTTGTTTTTTCTTATTTTTCTCAGCCTGCTTATAGGCAACAGCTTTCTGATGTTTCTTTTCCTGACGTAATTCCTTAATGGTTTCTGACTGGATTTCTAGGTCAGGTGTGTTATTAGCTTTAGAGAGAGCTTCGGCTTCTTTCATGACACTGCTTAGCCTTTGCTTCTGAAGCTGAAGTGTCTTGGAAGTATCAGTGATGGTTTCCTGGGGAAGGTTCTGCTTTGGCTCAATCATGTCACGTCTTATTCTTTCAAAGGATTCGGCCAATTCCTCATTGGTCAGGAGGTGGGCGTTTTCACTGGTTGAGGTAGAGAGAGTTTTGACGGTTTCGGTTTCATTTGTGTTTTCACTAAGATTAATAATTTCCAAATCATACATAGTTGTACTGGTGGAAAGAGTAGAGATTCGTTTATTGTTGTTTCCTCGGTAGAGGAGGAAAACCAGAC
>JBAXZU010000092.1:0-7214 GCA_041670225.1 Bacilli bacterium
CAGAGGCCTTAAATATCATCAGTGATGCCAAGCTTCTTCTGAGCAAGGAATCTAATCAATGGCAGAATGGTTATCCCAATGAGGAAGTCCTCAGGGATGATATTTCCACTCACTCGTTATTTGGTTTCTATGAAGATAAGGAACTGATTTCAATCATGGCTCTGAAAAAAGGAATTGATTCAAACTATTCCCATATTGAAGGACGTTGGCTGACAATGCCTAACGAGAATGATTTATGCATTCATCGTTTAGCTGTCAAGGCTTCCTATTATTCGAAAGGCATTGGTGATGCCATGATCAAGCAGGCAATCTTCTATGCCAAAGCTCATAAGAACCGGATTATTAGGGTTGATACCCATAAGAATAATTTGGCTATGAGACATTTAATTATGAAAAATGGTTTTATCTACTGCGGCATTGTCTCTTTGCAGGCATATGCTGATTATGATGATTCTTTAAGATTGGCTTTTGAACATTCAGTTTAGTTTACAAGCTGAAGTGGTGTTTCATTTGTTCATTTTTGGTTAAATTCATTTTATTTTTTGTTTTTCTATTCTTTTTTTGAAAAACAATGGTATATAATATTGTTGTTTACAAGTTTCTAATTTCTTGATTTTTATGAAAGGAAAATGGGTTTATCAAGAGCCCGAACAGATTATGAAAAAACATCTGACTTCGTTAGTCGCATTAGTTGCTGCTTTCACCCTCTTAGGTTGTAATTCTAATCCTTCAACCACTCCTTCAGCATCTACTTCAACATCTACCAGTACTTCAGTTTCAACCGCTCCTTCAACCGAACCCTCAACTGCTCCTTCAGCTGAACCTTCAACTGAAGTCTCAACTGAACCCTCAACTTCAACTGTTGCTGTTACCGGTGTTTCCTTAAGTAGCGAAGCTGAAACCATCAAGGTTAATGCTTCTGTTACTCTTACAGCTACTGTCACTCCTTCCGATGCTACTAATAAGATAGTTACTTGGTCTACTTCCGACGCTTCTGTCGCCACTGTCAATGCTGGCGGAAAGGTTACTGGTGTCAAGGAAGGAACTGCCACTATCACTGCTACTATCGATGGTTTCACCGCTACTTGTACTGTCACAGTCAAGGGCGAATATGATGATATCGCCGATATCACTGCTACTGGTTCATATACTGTTAAGGGTCTTGTCACTGCTGTTAACACTAAGGGATTTATGCTGACTAACGGAACTAATACTATTTATGTTCATGCTAACACAGCTCCGACTGTTGCCGTCGGTGATACCGCTAAGGTTTCCGGAACCGTTACTTCTTATAACAAAGCTTTCCAGTTCACTAATACTGGTCTTTCCTATGAAAAGATTGCTGATGAGACTATCACCAAGCCTGCAGCTACTGCTTTAACTGCTGATATTGCTAACACTTGGCTTTCAGCTAAAGCTTTCTCTACTACTGATGTCAAGGAATATACCTGGACTGCTACTGCCGGAATGTCTGGAACTTATACTACTTTAAATATTGATGGTTTTGAAAAAGATATTGAGCCTGCGTATGTTGATTCCACTGTCTTCTCCTTAACTGAAGGCAAGGATTATGACATTACTGCTTATTTCTTCGGCTATTATAATTATGTCTCAGTCATGTTAGTTAAGGCTGACGAACATCTCTATCCTGTTACTGGTGTTACTGTTACTGCTGCTGAAGATGCCACTTCTGTCAGATGCACTGAAACTTTACAGCTTTCTGCTGCCGTTGCTCCTGAAAAGGCTCCTCAGGATGTTATCTGGACCACTTCCGATGCTGAAACTGCCACAGTTTCTGCTACCGGTTTAGTTACTGGTGTCAAAGAAGGAACTGTCACCATCACTGCTACTGCTAAAGATACTGAAATTGCTGATACAATTGAGCTTACTGTTACTGCCGCCCCTGCTGCTCCTGTTGAAACAATTTCACTTAATTTCACTGCTGCTACTATGTACATCGGTGATACTAAGCAGGTTGAAGCTACTGTTCTTCCTACTACCGCCAATACTTCTGTTAATTACACCGTTATTTCAGGTTTAGATGTTGTTTCTGTTTCCGATAGTGGATTAATCACTGCTTTGGATCACGGAACTGCTACTGTTGAAGTCAAGACTGTTGGCAAGAATGCCAATGGTGCTAATCTTGTTCAGAATATTGAAATCACTGTTGGTTATAAGTATGGAAGTGAGACTTCTCCTCTTACTGTTGATGCCGCTATTGCTGCTATGGAAGGTTTCGAAAATAAGGAATATAGCAGTGAAAAAGCCTATGTTACTGGTTTAGTTTCTTCTGTCAGCGTTGCTGATGCTACTAAAGGCCAATATACATTAACTCTTGAGGGAACCAGTGGCGAAAAAGCTTTCACACTTTTTAAGGTTGAACTTGGTGAAGAAGTTGCTGTTCCTGTTGTTGGAGATACGGTTCTTGCTTGTGGATGGCTTCAATTATATAATTCCACTTATGAATTAACTTATAAAGGTACTGAGAACGGTCAACTTCTTTCTACTGTTCATAATGACTATACCATCTCTGTTGATACTGCAATTGAAAACGGAGCTGTTACCGTTGATAAGACCGCTGCTAAGAGTGGCGATACTATTACTATTACTGCCACCCCTGCCACTGGATACAAGGTTTCTACTGTCACTGTTGACGGCGAAGCAATTGATGCCGTTGAGGGAGTTTATTCCTTTGTCTGTTCCGGAAACAATGTTGTAAGTGCAACATTTGTTGATGATTCAGTTGTTCTTCCTACCAAGTTATCACTTAATGTCGCGACTGTTGCTGATGAACAAGGGTGGGCAAATGCAGTTGATGTTTATGACTTCCCTACCAGTGATGAAAACATCACTATCGCTGCCACTAAAGGAACCTCAAACCCTCCAAAATATTATAACAGTGGCGAAAACTGGCGTATTTATACCGGCTCTACTCTTACAATTTCAAGTCCTACATCTAAGCAAATTGTAAGCGTTACTTTGTCTGGTGCTGCTATTATTTTGACAGGTGTAACTGCTGATATAGAGTATTCTGTAAATGCTACAACTGTAACCTTCTCCTCTACTGGAACAAATAAGATTACTGATATTGTCGTCAATTACATTGCCTAAAAATTAGAAAAGACATGGCAGAGAAATCTGCCATGTTTTTTTAATGGCGGAATTTTAATAAATACTTATAATTAAAATCACAACAGTTATTTTTGCTGGCTGCAGATGTGTTAAAATCAATATCAGAAAACCGAGGCATTAATTATGATTATTGAAGAAGGATATATTGATTTTCTTGAATACAAAACCTATTACCGGATTGCAGGAGCTGATAAGAAGAATACACCACTGCTGATTTTACACGGAGGACCAGGATCCACTCATAACTCATATGAGCTTTTGGATGCTTTGGCTGATAGGGATGATCGACCAATCATAACTTATGATCAGTTAGGCTGTGGATTATCCAGTATCCCGGATGATAAACCGGAATTGTATTGCAAGGAAATCTGGGTGAAGGAAATTGAGAATCTCAGAAAACAGCTGAAACTGAATACCATTCATCTGATGGGACATTCTTGGGGTGGAATGCTTTCAATTATCTATCTATGTGATTACCAGCCTCAGGGAATTAAAAGCGTAAATCTTTCTTCAACTCTTTCTTCTGCTTCCTTATGGGATAAAGAAACCCATAGACTGATTTCTTATCTTCCTATTTCAGATCAGGAAGCTATTGCTAAGGCGGAAAAGACTGATAATTATTCATCCTGTGAATTTGCTATTGCCAATAAAGATTATCTAAAGATGACTGTTGCTGACTTATCATCTGAAAAAGAAATTTCTCCTTGTCTGAAAAGGAAAAAGAATTCCGGAAGTGTTGCTTACCTTACTGCTTGGGGACCTAGTGAATTTAGGCCTTTAGGAAATCTTTGTGACTATGAATACACAGATAAGCTTAAGAGTATTACTTGTCCAGTCCTTCTTACTTCAGGCGGAATGGATGAATCTACTCCTTTACAGAATAAGACCATGTATGATTCCCTTACCTGTGCTAAAGATTGGCATCTGTTTCCTAATGCCAGACATATGACTTATTTTGAAAACAATCAGGAATATATAGAAGTATTATCTGCATTCCTGAAAAAGAATGATTAATTAGCCGATATTTTTACATAAAAAGTTTTTGACTAGCAATTAAGTTGGCTGATATTTCATATTTAGTTATCTTAAAGGATTTTTTGGACAACTGACAGTCGCTGATTCAGCGACTGTTTTATTAATAAATAATGTTTATTAGCTTATACTTTTTAGTTGTAATTTCGTATAATTTAGATGTTAGAAAATACTGAGGAGAAATATACGATGGATAACAAAGAGATTTATGAAGCTATCTTAGATGCAAGCGGTCAATACAATGTTCCGGAGATTAAACCGGTAACCGATTTGAAACAGGTTTTCCGTTTGCTGGTTATCTATCAGCTTACTGAAGATAATCTTAATAACCTAAATTTCTATAAGAACGAGAAAGAGATTAAATCCGTTCTTTTTGATTATGACTATAAGCTGATTCTCAAAGGAAAAGGCTATGCTGATTTCCTGAAGATTGTCCTTGAAAGATTTAATCCCGTAAAGACTGGTGATTATAAGAAACTTGCTATGGCTAGCTATCATGCTGCTAAGTATTTAATTAAATTTTCTTCTTTCGATAATTTTGTTAAACACATTAAAGGCCGTACTTCTGATCCGGAAAGGGTCTTTGATTTTCTTAATGAATTCAGAAAGGAATCCTCTCTCAACAGCATTTATTTAGTCAGAGCCTGTACTTTCTTCCAGGTTAGCGGACTTCTAAATGTTCCGGTTCCTAATAAGAAGAGCAAGGATTTCTTAATGCCTCTCTGTCAGTTTGAAGACGATAACCGTCTTATCTATAAAACTCTTCTAGCTATCAGCAAAGCTAATGGAATCAGCTGTTACGAACTTAATAATAGGATTGATCATATCAACTGATGATTGAGATTAAAAATATTGAAAAGGAATATATCCTAGAGGGAGGACAGGCCTTTAAGGCTGTTGATAATATCAGCCTAAGTTTTCCTGATGTTCAGTTTGTCTCTATCCTTGGCCCTAGCGGCTGTGGAAAGACTACTTTACTGAATATGATTGGCGGACTTGATTCCATTACTTCCGGTGATGTTATTTTCAATAATCATTCTATACGGAAAATGAAGGGATCAGCTATTGACTCATACCGAAATAACAACATCGGATTTGTTTTTCAAAATTATCTGATGATTCCGACATTGAACATTCTTGAGAATGTCAAACTGGCTCTCACTGTTTCCGGAATGAATGAGAAAGAAGCTGCCAAGCTCTCTTTTTCTGCCTTGGAGGAAGTTGGTCTCAAGGGTATGGAGAAGAAAAAGCCTAATCAGCTGAGTGGTGGACAGCAGCAGAGAGCCGCTATTGCCAGAGCTATTGTTTCTGATCCTTCGGTTATTTTAGCTGATGAGCCAACTGGTGCTTTGGATAGTACCAACAGCGAAGAAATCATGAGACTTCTGAAAAGAATTTCTGAGAAACGTCTGGTCATCATGGTTACTCATAATGAGGAATTAGCCAAAGTTTACAGTCAGAGAATTATCAGACTTCAGGATGGAAAGCTTTTTTCTGATGAATTGATTCAGAATCCTGATTCTTCTTTAGTCCATTCTCCCAAAGAAGAAAAACCGTCCAAGTTTTCTATTGCTACCAGTCTGAAGCTGGCTTTAAGTTCTATTCGTTCCAAAAAATGGAAGACTGTTCTAACTTGTATTGCAAACTCTTTTGGTATGATTGGAATTGCTTTCCTTCTTTCTCTTAATTACGGATTTGCAGAATATTCACAACGATTGAGTGAGGAAAGTGCATCATCTTTACCGGTTGTGGTTACCGCCTATAGTCAGAATAGTTCGACTGAGACTTTTAATGAAACCAATGCTTCCACCACTTATCCTGATACTGATGAAATCTATCCGACTGTCGATACCACCACTACCACCTCCTATACCTACAACAATTTCTCAGCAAAATATATGAATTATCTTTCTTCTCTTCAGGATGAAGGAATTGTCAAGGAATGTGTTCAAAGCTTCGGAAGCGATTATTCTTTCAATCTTATGACCAAGTTTCCTGAGTCAATAGACGGAACCGGCTCCAGTAGCTATTCTACTGTTTCTACCTCAATCAATTCTTACAATTATTATGGACAGACAGCTCAGCTTCCAACGAATATTTTCCATGTCCTTTACGGAAACATGGATCAGTACGATCTTTTAGCTGGTAAGCTTCCGGAAAGCAAGAATGACTTAGTTTTAGTTGTTAACCAGTATAACGCGGTCAGCTTTAGGATTCTTAAGGCTTTAGGTTTCTACAATGATAAGGATACCCAGGATGATGTTAAGGATACCTCGCTATCCACCAAGGTCAAGCCTATTTCCTTTAAGGATATCATCGGAGATGAAACCACTCCTGGAAAAGAATACAAAGTCTTTACCAATTCTGATTTCTTCACTCAGAAAAGTGAGTATTCTGTTACTGACGCTTTAGGCAATGAGCGTTTCATGACGACTTATTATCAAAACAATGAAAAAAACGATTCATTTTATGAGAAAAACGGAATTACTCTGAATATCTCCGGAATCATTCGAGCTAAGTCAACTTCGGCTTTTAGTATTCTGTCTCCGGCTTTATGTTATTCCAGTGAACTTCAGGATGAATTAGTAGCTGAAAATGTTGAAAGCGGGTTAGCTCACTCCTATCTAGACTGTGTGGTCTTCAATAATCCTAACGATGTTGAGAATCCGACCTCTGCTTTTATTGATGAAATCAAAGCAATTCTTGAAGAATATGCTGCCGGTGATGCCGTTACTTTGCCTACTTCCTCCATCAATTCCGTAATTTATAAATACTTCACGTTCTATTATCCTATCGAAGAATATGGGCATGTTTCAAATCAGACTCCGTATCAGTATTTCACCAGCGTTAACGGATATCTTGGTAATGCCAGAACTAAAGGAGCACAGTTAGTTCCAAGTGATATGTTCGGTAAGGATTTAAGCGATTATGATACTCTTGAGTTCTATCTGAATCAGTTCTTAGCTGATAGTGTCCATGATGTTACTCAGGCTTATGATGATATTATTGGCATGCTTGGCTACATGAATGCTTATTCACTTATTCAGACC
>JBAXZU010000093.1:0-6915 GCA_041670225.1 Bacilli bacterium
ACCTATGATGGTATGGCTATTGCCCAAAGTATTATTGAATACATTGTTTCCCATGTTCATAGCAAGACCTTCTTCTCGACTCACTACCACGAAATCACCAAGCTCAGTGAAAAAATCCATTCCGTCAAAAACTACCACTGCCAAGTAAGTGAGGAAAACGGTCATGTAACTTTCCTCTACAAAATGAAAGAAGGGTCAATGGATCGTTCTTATGGCGTCAATGTTGCTAAATTAGCAGGCTTACCAAATGAAATCACTTCCCGGGCTAACGAGCTTTTGATTTCTCTGGAAAGTCAAAGCCGGATTCACGAATCCCAGATGCGTGAAATCAAGCCGGTTATTGAAGAAAAAGACATTATCCGTGATGAGCTCAAGGCTTTGGATCCCATGACCTTGTCTCCTCTTCAGGCTCTGAACTATCTGATTGAACTGAAAAAGAAGGCCAAATAAATGTCCCGTATTCATTTAATGAAACCCGAGTTATCAAATTTGATAGCTGCCGGTGAAGTCATCGAAAGACCAGCTAGCGTCATCAAGGAATTGGCTGAAAATTCCATTGATGCCCAGGCAAAGAATATTTATATTGGTGTCACTGATGCCGGAAAAGGCACCATCATGGTCAAAGATGATGGTATCGGTATGGATAGAGAAGATGCTCAGAACTGTTTTCTCCGCCATGCTTCCAGCAAAATCCGAACTGAATATGATTTAGCCAGAATCCGTACTTTAGGATTTCGAGGTGAAGCCTTGCCGTCCATTGCTTCAGTCAGTAAGATCACTCTAACTACCGCCACTGACGATAGTGAAGGTACTCAGGTTATCAGCATTCCGAATGAGGAACTGAAAATCAATTCAGCACCTTGCCGTAAAGGAACTATTTTCGAAGTTTCAAATCTTTTCTTCAACACTCCTGCACGACTTAAATATCTCAAATCAAATCAGTCCGAAACCTACAGTATCATTGAAACCGTAGAACATCTGGCTTTGGGTTTTCCCTCAGTTTCCATTTGCCTTGCCATAGACGGAAAAGAAATCTTCAAGACTAGTGGCCGTGGAGACCTATTGGAAACCATTCAGAAAATTTATGGAAACACCATTGCCCAAGCCGTTTATCCGATTGAAAAGGATGACTACGCCTTTGGTTACAAAGGCTTTGTCTCAAAACCTGAAGTCAGTTATTCAAAAAGATATAACATGCTGACTTTCCTGAATAACCGTTATATCTATGATTTTAGAATTAACAAAGCCATTGAAGATGCTTACCGTGATTATCTTCCACCCTTACGTTATCCCTTTACCGTAATCTGCTTAGAAATTGACCCCTCACTTGTAGATGTCAATGTTCACCCAACCAAAAAAGAAGTCAGAATTTCCTGTGAAGATGAAATAGCCCGTTCAGTTAGAGAAGCTATTTTGATAACTTTGAAAAATAAAAAACCAATCTATGAAGCCGGAGAAGATGCCAAGACAACTAAAGATCTCAATATCACTGAGGAAAACCCTTTTGACATAGCCGATATCAAAGAAGAAGAAAAAACTGTCATTGAAAACACTATTGACCCCTTGCTTAATAAGGATGAAACTATTTTTCTTCAGGATTCTCTTCCCTTTGAACCTACCTATGAAGTCCAGAGTGTCAACCATTTCCCAAAGCCGGCTACCCCGACTCCGGTAGTAAATGAAATTCTCAAGGATATTAATATCAAACCTACCGACGCCGTTACTTCAGCAAAGGAAGAAAATAAGGTTGATTATGAATCCGTTTTTGCTAAAGAATCCTATTCAAACAAACTTCCCGAAATGCATCCATTAGGCCAAATTCTCCATACCTATATTATCTGTGATTCAACTGACTGTTTTTACCTAATTGATCAACATGCCGCTGCTGAAAGAGTTAATTTTGAAAAAACAGAAGCCTTATTCAGTCAGGTACGTTCAAGAATAGTACCCCTTTTCCCTATCACCTTAGAATTGTCCTTCAAAGAAAAACAGAATTATGATGACGAACATATAACTCGATTGCTTTCTTTAGGAATTGTTACCGAAATATTCGGCGATAAAACCATAAAAGTAACAGAAATTCCTTCTTTTTTGTCAACTCTGGATGATGAAGCCATTATCAGAGATATGGTTTCCTCCTGTCTTAATGACGAAAAAACCGATGCCGTTGGGCTACTGCATCTGACTATAGCCAATATTGCCTGCAAAAAATCCATCAAAGCCAATCACCAAATGTCACTAAGTGAAATCGAAGGTCTGTTATCCGACTTAGCCAAATGTAAGAATCCAGCCAACTGCCCCCATGGCCGTCCAACCCTAATTAAAGTCAGCCGCAGTGATATTGAAAAGATATTCCGGAGGAGTGGCTTCTAATGGTCTACGTCATTCTTGGTCAGACAGCCTCAGGAAAAACATCACTAGCTTTGAAACTCGCAAGAGAATTCTCTTTGCCTGTTATTTCAGCTGATGCCTATCAATGCTACAAAATGATGCAGATTGGAACTGATAAGCCAACCAAGGAACAGACTGAAGGTGTCGATTATTATTTTTATGACGAGTATTCTCCCGATGAGAATATCGACGTTTATACTTTTCAGTCCAAGATGCGCAAAGTCTTGGATAAGTATCAAAAGGAAGGAAAGGATGTCCTTGTTGTTGGCGGAACATTCCTTTATATAAAAGCTCTTCTTTTCAATTATGTCTTTTCTAATGAGGAGAAAGTTGTTTCTCCTTATGAAGACAAGCCCTTAGAAGAACTTAGTAAACTACTGAAAGCTAGAAGTGAACAGACCTACCTATCGATTGATGTCAAAAACAAACGAAGAGTGGTCCGAGCTTTAGATCAGCTTGATCAGGGAATTACCCGTCAGGAGATTCTTTCTCTTAACAATGATATTCCCCTTTACCCGGTTACCTTCTTAAGAATTGATATTGATAAGGAAATCGGAAATCAAAAAATAGATGCTAGAATTGAACAGATGTTTAAGCAGGGAATTGTTTCAGAAGTCAAAAAACTTTTGGACCAATACCCATCAGATTGCCGGTCATTTTTAGCCATCGGATACAAGGAAATAATATCCGGACTTCAGAATAATGAAACTGAAGAATTGATGAAAGAAACAATAAAAATACACACACACCAATATGCAAAAAAACAACGGACCTTCATCAAGAATCAGTTTTCTGATGTGACTTCCGGAAACAACGATGAAATTTATCAATTAATCAAGAACAATATTCTCATGAAAGAAAGAACACGTATTCTTCTCTCCCCTAATGTTATTTCAAGAATCGAGAAATCCTCTATTCTTTTCGTTGGTCTTGGTGGTGTTGGTGGGCAGGCTCTCATCTCTCTGGCACGCCTTGGCTTCCGGAATTTTGTTCTTATTGATGGTGATTCAGTGGATCCTAGCAATCTCAATCGTCAGGCTTTGTTTGACTATAATTCTATCGGTAAAAGCAAGGCCATTATTGCTAAAGAAAAACTTCTGCTGATTAATCCTTTAATTAAGGCTGAATCATTAGCTACCAGAATCACTTCCGCTGAAGAGATTCCCGAAAGAAAATTTGACATCATTATTGACTGCATTGATGACTGTAACGCTAAAGGTTTGTTGTTTAAAAAATCCGTTATTGATTCTTCACTCTACCTTACTTCCATGGGTATGGGATTCCATTTAGATTCAACAAAAGTGAAATTTGGAAAAATGAAGGATGCTTTTGATCATCTTTCTAAATCTTTTAGACAAACTCTAACGGATATGGGTTATAATGAAACACAAATAAATGAAATAGACTGTGTCTATGCCACAGATGGCCGAATCAAAGGGAAACAGAATAGTAAAACCATTGGCTCTGTCAGTACTGTACCCAATAGCGCAGGATTAGCCTTAGTAAGTCTATTACTGAGCAAATTTCAAAAGGAGGATTGCTGAAATGACAGACAAATTCACATTAAAGGAAATTATCGAAAAACTACATCTATCAGAATCAGACTATCTGCCTTTCGGTTATGATAAAGCTAAAATCATCACTGACAATCTCTCCAATACCAGAACCAGAAAAGGAAAAATCATCCTTTGTACCGCAATTACACCAACAAAAGCAGGTGAGGGAAAAACCACAACTGCTATCGGTTTAGCCGATGGTCTATCGCTTCTTGGTGCTGATGCAATGCTCTGCCTACGTGAGCCTTCTTTAGGACCGGTTTTCGGTGTTAAAGGTGGTGGTGCTGGCGGAGGCGAAGAAATTCTCATTCCTGAAGAAGATATCAATCTACATTTCACTGGTGATATTCATGCCATCAGCGCAGTCAACAATCTGATTGTTGCAATGATTGATAATGAATTATATCAGCATTCCACTCTTCAGGTTGATCCCGAAAGAATAGTTATGCCTCGCTGCATGGACATGAATGAAAGATCGTTAAGAGACATCACCGTCAGCCAAAATGATCCACACACTGTTCCCCATCAGTCTGGTTTTGTAATCACTGCCGCCAGTGAAGTCATGGCTGTCTTCTGTTTAGCCAAGAATGAAGAAGATTTTCTTAACCGTATTGAAGGCATCATGGTTGCCTACAATACCTCAGGTGAACCTATCTATGTTCGTGACCTGGAAATGAGAAATGCCATTCAGAAGCTCATTCATACTGCCTTATATCCTAATCTTGTCCAAACTAAATATAAGACACCTGCTTTAGTTCATGGTGGTCCTTTTGCCAACATTGCTCACGGAACGAATTCCATTATTTCTACGGATTTAGCTTTAAAGCTAAGTGATTACGTTGTAACCGAAGCAGGATTCGGTTCAGATTTAGGAATGGAAAAGTATTTAGATATCGTATCACAGATAGGTTCTTTCCACCCATCATTGATTGTCATGGTTGCAACTATCCGTGCCTTAAAACTTCATGGTGGCGTTAAGTTCGAGAACCTTAATGAAAGCAACCCTAAGGCTGTTTCTATTGGACTTGCCAACTTAAAGAAGCATATCGAGAACGTTGGTCTGTATAACATTCCTGTTCTTGTTTCTGTTAATCGTTTCAAATCAGATACTGATGATGAATTAAGGGTAGTAACCGATTATCTGATTCGTGAAAATATTGACTATGCCATCAACACTTCTTATCTTAATGGACCTTCTGGAGCTTATGAATTAGCTGAAAAAGCTAAGGAATTAGTTGATGCTGGATACGATCGTGGATTCGCTCCAATAATCACTCACTCAATGAATGTCAAAGACAAAATCAATACTATTGCCCGCGAAATCTACAATGCTTCCGATGTTGAGTTCTCTGACCTAGCTAAAAAGCAGATTTCTTCTCTGAAACATTCAGGATTCGGTGACTTTGATGTCTGTATTTCCAAAACTCCTAATTCCTTGTCCGATGATCCAAAACTGCTGAACGTTCCTAAGAAACATATTCTTCATGTCCGTTCTATCCGCTTGTTCACTGGTGCCAGATTCATTGTTCCTCTGACTGGAGATGTCTTCACCATGCCTGGTCTTTCAAAAGTTCCAGCCGCAAAAAATATGGAGAGCACTGAAAAATGACCACCTTACTTACCAAGCCTCTGAAAGAAAATCTAATTTCCGAACTGAAAGCCAATCCTAATTTAACCAAGCTCTCTTTTTATCTTTATTCCGACAAGGATAACCTAGCCTGCTTTTATTACTTGAAGGGAATTAAAAAGCTTCTCGAATTTCTTTCAATTCCTTATTTTGAAGGTTTTCTTGACAGAAAATTAACCAAAGAAGAAAATCTCAGCACCTTCAAAGAAGAATCCCACGAAAAATTTGTCATCCTAGCCAGACCATTATCAATTTCTTATGAAGAAGATTTTATCAGTTCAATTAATCCTGATTATGATCCTGATATGATGTCCTTGCTCAATAAAGGAAAACTCTATTCCGGAGATCTTGGCTATCTTCCGGCTACAGCTCAGAGCGTTAAGCATATCATTGATTCTTATTCTCTTTCTCTCAAAGGCAAGAAATGTCTTGTGGTTGGAAGAAGCCTGACAGTCGGTCTTCCGGTGATGGAATTGATTAATCGCTATGATGGATTAGTCACCTTAGCCCATTCCAAAGTCGATTCCCAGATTTTTTCTTTAGAAGCCATTGAATCCGACTTCATTTTCCTTTGTTCAGGGAAAAGCGGACTAATCCCACGTGAATTCTTTTCTCCCGAACAAACAATCATTGATTGCGGATTCTCAGCAAACGGTGGCGATTTAGGTTTTGTACCTTCAGATAATGAACTATCAGCCTATACCCCCGTACCCGGCGGTGTCGGAGTTCTGACTTCTTGCTTCTTAATCAAGAATGCTCTCTTCCTTCTAGAGTCGAAAATTAGTAAAAATTAGAAAAAAAGTTAACTGTATTCCAATATCATATGAGGAAATATGATGGCAACGGAATACAGTTTTCTTTTTGAAGATGTCGGATTCTATTATCAGAAAAACAATTGGGTTCTGAGGCACCTTTCTTTTGCCTTGCCAAAAAACGGATTTTTAGCCATTGTAGGAAAATCAGGTTCAGGGAAATCAACCTTTCTCTCTATGCTGAGATTCTCTCTTCATCCAAAAGAAGGAAAAATAAAATATGGTTTTTCCACTCCCCCAGCTCCAGTTTTTCAATCAGCGTTATTATTGGATTATCTGACAGTAAAGGAAAATATCCTTTTCGGTATTGAACTAAACCGAACAAAAGGAGATGAATTTCAGAAGTGGATTTCTATCCTGGATTTAGAACAATTACTTACCAAGATTCCACCTCAGTTATCAGGCGGAGAAAAAATCCGGGTCTCTATAGCCAGAGCTCTTCTAATGTCTTCACCTGTAATTCTGTTAGATGAACCGACCGGTCAGCTTGATGAGAAGAATTCCCTGAAGATCTACGAATGTCTCAAGG
>JBAXZU010000094.1:0-6908 GCA_041670225.1 Bacilli bacterium
ATAACGATAAAGAATCTGTTTCCTCAGAAGTATTTTCTGCTTCACTTTTCATTCTTTGAATCCTTTCACAATTCAATTAATCTATCTTCTGGTGAATTCATCACTGGTAGGATGGCTTTCATTTAGGTTAACTAAGAGCTTAGCTTTCGGTATGGCTTTTGATAATATCGATAAACCATTGATTAGGAGGAATATCGACTTTTTTCCTATAACAATCCAAGATAACCATATTCATGGTTTTCCAAAACAGGTAATAGAGATCTTCAATTGACCCCTGAATGATGGTTTTCTTTTCCTGTTCGATTTCCATGAGGTGATAAATAGGGGAAATTCTGAGATAATTCATAATGATTGGTATTGCTTCTTCCGGTGTCTCAGAACTATTAAGGGCGTTTTCCATAAAGACGGATGCCATATACCCTTTCTCGGACTTGATTAGATTCCGTTTGTAATCGATAACGAAATTCAATATTTCAAACAGATCCCCTTTTTTATTAATCAGGGCCTCGGTTAGGTTTTTGGCACCATGATCAATCAATTTCAGGTATAAACCGGATTTGCTCCCGAAATTCTGAATTACAAGTCCGTTTGAAACCCCGGCATAGGCGGCGATATCAGAAATTTTCGCTCCACTATAACCATGCTTGCAAAATTCGATATAGCTTCCGGCTAGTATTTTTTTGTCGGTATCCAGTCTTCGCTGTTTCTTCTCTCCGGTCATGATAGTAAGCCCTTCTTTTTTTTGCTAAACTCTGTTTACTAAACATAGTTTAGCATGATTCTTTTGTGTCGGCAATAAAAAATACTGACTTTTTTTGTTTGGTTCAATAATTCATAATTAGTTAGAATAAAATAATTACCCTTGTTCTTTATGTTATATAACAATTATATTGTCTTAAAGCTTTTTTTAATTTCAGAGAATTGAGATAGCAATTGGAATACCAAAATATGTTTGTTTGCTTGTGAAAACAATAAGAGACTTGTTAGATAAGAAACTCTCGGATTTTATCTATTTTATTTGGATAAATAGATCAATTCAGTAAGAGGCCAAAAAGAGTATCTATACTTTTTCTTTGATTTTGTATTAAAATTAGGATATGAGATTTTTAAAAGGAGTCCATAAATGAAAGTCATGATAATTAACGGAAGCCCCCGTCCAAAAGGTAATACCGCTTTAGCTTTAGAAGAGATGTCAAAGGTTTTCCGAGAGGCTGATATCCAGACGGAAATCATTTCAATCGGAAATAAGAATATTCGTGGATGCATTGCCTGTAATTCCTGCAAGAAAACCGGAGTCTGCATTTTCAATGATGAAGTCAATGAAATGGCAGGGATACTAAAAGAAGCTGATGGCTTGGTTATTGCTTCACCTGTTTATTATGGATCAGCTAATGGCACTTTGATTTCTGCCTTAGACCGTTTGTTCTATAGCTGTGGCTGTGATCTTTCAATGAAGGTTGGAGCCAGCGTGGTTATTGCTAGACGTGGCGGCCTATCATCAACCTTTGATGAATTGAATAAATATTTTACTATTTCCGGCATGCCGGTAGCCTCTAGCTATTATTGGAATAGTGTTCATGGTGGTTTGCCAGGTGAGGCAAGTCAGGATAAAGAAGGTATGTATGTTGTCAGGATGTTAGCTAAGAATATGGTTTTCTTAATGAAGTCAATTGCCTTAGGAAAGCAAGAATACGGACTTCCTACAATAGACAAACGTGAGACTACCAGTTTCATTCGTTAGGCGTTGATTTTCATTTATTGAAGAATCAGGATATAAAATAAGAAAATTTACTTAATTTCAAAAAAATATAATATAAATTGAAAAATTACATATTTATGCATTTTACGCCTGTTTTTCGCCTAGTTTAAGAGAAAATTCTTTTTTTTAAAATTTATAATGCTATACTTTTAAGTAGACGCGGGATGGTTTTGTTGCAAAAAATGCATGGATGATTGTTTATATGAAGCAGAGGATTATGAATTTTATTTTAGCCACGACTTTTTTAGCTTTTATTCCTAGCTGCACATCTGACCCCTATACACCTGTCAGTGGCTTGGATATAGAAAAGAAAGTCACTTTACGCATTGCTATTCCGACTATTTCTGATAAGGGACTAAGTGCTGTCACTAATTCTTTCTGTAAGAAGTATCCAAATGTCAATTTCAAGATTGATTATGTCGAGAATTATTCTTCAGCTGCTGACTCAATGATTAAAGCCAATGAATTGGACATCATGTTTGAACGCGGAAAGAAATATTCCGAATCTGAGATGGAGAATACTGATGATTATTATTACGATTTCTATAATGATGAAGAAATAGATTTATCATCAACAACTGATGATCTTACTGGAAATTACACTTATTCCCGCACAGAAAATGAAAAAACCATCAACAATTTGTATTCCATCCCTGTCGGTGGTGAAGTTCGTGGTATCTATGTTAATACTTCTTTTCTGAAATCATTAAATCTTTCAGTTCCGAAAACCTGGACTGAATTCAATACAGTCTGTGCCGCAATAAAGAAGGCTGGATATTATCCTATTCAAGGAAATCCTTCTTCTGCTGGCGTTGGACTATTTACGGCTGATACTGTAAGTCAGGTTGTCAATGATTCCGAAAAATTAGAAAAATTCAGGAAGGCCGAAGCCGGTTCTTCGGAGTTATTCCGTAGTTCTATTGAAAAACTCTATAGTTTAGGCACAAACAGATATTATGACTATCAGTCGGTTGAAGAGCTAGGTCAGTTTAAATCAGCGACTGAAATCGCACAGGTTTATTCCTTCTTGGGTCTTACTCTTAATACTGAGACTTTCCTTTATGAGAAGCCAGCCAATAACATTGGCAATGTAGCTTTCTTTCCTTATTACAGCAGTGTCGGTCCAAACTCAATTTCTTATCTGCTTAATCAGTATGATATGGAAACTGAATATACCTTTATTCCTACTCCGACTTCTGATGATGGAAATAATCCTTTATATTTGACTCCATATTATGGAATCTGTGCTAATAAGCATAGTTCTAACCTGGTATGGATTCGTGAATTTGTCAATTACTTTATGTCCGAGAAAATTAATAAGCTTTATGCACAGGAATCCGGAATCATTCCTAACTCCAAAGATGCTATATCTTATATGGCTGAAAAGTATTCAGTCAATAAAAAATCCTGCATTGTCTGTGGAACCATCAATTTCTCTGAAACTTATAATGGATTCACTCCAATCCAGTCTGTCCTTACGGATGCCAGTAAATGCTCAGCTAAAAAATATATGCCTAAGCTAAATAAGGATGAGAATGGAAACATAACTTATTTATTGGATACTGATGGTAAGGAATACCTCACCAACGATAAAAAGCAAATAATTTATAAGGAATATGTTGGTCAGGAAGATCCTCTTCTTCCCGGCTATGCTTTCTGTACAGTTGATTATTATATGAATATTTTTGAGAATAAACTTGCAAACTACCGGAGCTAATTATGAAAGAACAAAAGCGGCTATTTGAAATCTTTTTAGTATTTGTCTTAAACATTATAGGCTTCGGCCTAGTCGCTTTTTCTATTGTTTATTCGATTAACTCCTATAATACCCTCTCATTTCAGCAGGATATTTCCAATATTGAGGCTTTGACGGAATCGGCAACTAGCCAGTTCGAAAAACTGTTTGATGATTATAGTTCTCAGATAGTTCGTGTTTCCCGGTATGTATCGGTTGATGATGATACTGGAATGAATGTCTCCGAGATTAATGACTTTATTAACCATCTTTATCAGGATTCAACTTACCAGTGGCAGATTATCGATAGTGAGCCATCAAATATAACTGATCCGACTAATTATTCCTTTGATGGTTATTCTTTATCTGGTGAATTAACTAAGGTATCTTATCCAGGCTTGATGTATAGTAACCTTTCGAGCTTATTCAAAAAAGCCAATAAAGATAGTTTGTTTTCCGTTTTTCAGTCAACTGAATTTACTACTCCGGTCAATTTTAAAAAATGCTTCTGCTTTACCTGCCCGGTAAAAATCTATAATACCGATAAAACCGCAACTGAGTTTAAGTCTTTGGTTCTCATTATTGAAAGTTCCTATATCAATACTCTTCTCACTTCCAGTCTAGGTATTCAGGACTATGATGGCTATAGTTCCGCAATTGTCGATTCTTCCGGAGATTATGTCTTCTCTTCTTCCTCTTTCTTCAATAATAATTTATTCAATTACATCAATGACTATAATGATGTCTCTGATGAGGACAATGCTTTGATGAAGGAAAAATTGCTGAAGAATACGACCGATCAGCCTTGGCTTTTTAGAGACAACAAAAAGCAGGATTGCGCATTTGTCATCAGAGGCATTTCCGGAACTGATTGGCATTATGTCAGTTCTGTTCCGCTTTCCTCCTTCAAATCAAATAATTCCAGTTTATACAATTATCTTTATTTCTTCCTGTCGATTATTTATTTAGTCGCTGTTGATTTTGCGGTGATTTTTGTTATCAATAAGCGTTTAAGAATCAAGAGTGAGGAAGCAAAGCAGGCTAATCTTGCTAAGTCACAGTTCCTTTCTTCTATGTCACATGATATCAGAACACCTATGAATGCCATCGTCGGTATGACAGAAATTGCCGATGAAGCCTTATCACATCCGGAACCTGATTACGAAGTCGTCAAAGACTCCTTAAGAACTATTGAGGCTTCCGGAGACTCGCTTTTGACTCTGATTAATGATATCCTTGATATTTCTAAAATCGAAAGCGGAAAAATTGTTCTGTCACGTGAGAATTTCTCTATTCCTGAATTAGTTGACCGAATGGTAAATATCTCCCAGGTGAAGATTAAAAACCGCAACTTTGCTTTTGAAGCCCACCTGATTAATGTCACTGACGAAATTGTTGTTGGTGATCCTGTCAGAATCAATCAGATATTCACTAATATTTTCTCTAATGCTCTCAAGTACACTAATGATTATGGAAAGATTATTCTTGATTTAGAAGAACAGGAGTCTCCTTTAGGCCCTTCCTACAAGCGATATATTTATCAAGTCGCTGATAATGGAATTGGTATGGATGAAGAATTCCAAAAAAATATTTTTAACCAATTTTCCAGGGCTGTTGATACCAGAATCAATTCTATTCAAGGTACTGGTTTAGGAATGTCTATTGTCAAGCAATTGGTCGATTTGATGGGCGGAAAAATAGAAATACAGTCTAAGCTGAATGTTGGATCTACTTTTACAGTTACCCTGGATCTGCCATTTGTTTCTGAATCTTTTGCCGACTTCAGCTTTAAAGGCAAGACTTTGCTAGCTATTGATGATGATAATATTGTTTTGAAATGCCTAGGAACCCTGCTTTCTCAGTTAGGAATATTCCCTGTTCTTGTTGATTCGGGTCTGAAAGGCTTAGAAGAAATTAGCAAACGGAAGAGAGAAGGAAAAGAACCTTTTGATTTCATTTTAGTTGATTGGGTCATGCCAGAAATGAGCGGAAATGATGCTGTCCAAAAGATTCGTTCTGAAGTAGGTCAGGCCAGTAAAATCATTGTTATTTCGGCTTATAATGTCGCCGATATTGAAGCCTATGCTAAGAAAGCTGGTAGCGATAGGGTTATTTCCAAGCCTCTGTTCATTTCTAAGCTACGTCTTAATTTACAGGAAGTCTATGCGAATAAAGTTGTATCTGAAACCAAAAAGTTTGAAAACTTTAATCTTTCTTGTTTGGTGGCTGAAGACAATGACACTAACTGGAAAGTTCTCGAAAAGATTCTCTCCCGCTACGGCGTTAAATCCGTTCGTGCTAAGAACGGACAGGAAGCGGTCGATTTCGTCAAAGATAAGACATACAATTTTGATCTCATATTTATGGATATTCAGATGCCGATCATGAATGGCTATGAGGCAACTAAAGTTATCCGCGGCTTAAATGACTTTAAGAATAGTCAGATTAAAATCTACGCCATGACAGCTGATGCTTTCTCTGAAGATGTTCTTAAAGCTAAGGAAGTCGGTATGAACGGCCATTTGGCTAAACCGGTCGATATTAAGAAACTGGTTGAAGTATTATCCTATGTCTCTATGTTAAAGAACAACTTTAAATAAGTTGGCTATTACTATTCTTAACAAACCCTTTTTGGTGTGATAAAATATCCTAGAAACGGAGATTACCATATGCCATTTATTAATGCCAGAACAACAGTTAAAATCGATTTGAGTACCAAAGAGAAAATAAAAAGTGAGCTTGGTCAGGCTATTCGTATTTTGCCTGGAAAAAGCGAACAATGGCTCATGGTTGGTTTTCAGGATGGCTATGATTTGTATTTTCAGGGAAACCAGAATGAGGAAACTGCCTTCATCGAAGTTAAGGTCTATGGTAAGGCAAAATCCGAAGATTATGACAAGCTTACCAAGAGAATTACCGACATTTTTCACTCTGATCTGAAGATTCCCAGTGAAAGAATTTATGTTGAATATGAAGAAACTCCTTTTTGGGGCTTTGATGGTACGAATTTTTAAATTTTTTGTTGAGTCTAATACAAATATGTGGTAAACTAATTTTCGCTGGTTCCATAGCCAAGTTGGTAAGGCAGAGGACTGCAAATCCTTAACCTGCGGTTCGAATCCGCATGGAACCTCCACTTCGTTGCCCTCGTAGCTCAGCTGGATAGAGTATCTGACTACGAATCAGAGGGTCAAGAGTTCGAATCTCTTCGAGGGCACCACTGTTGAAGAGATCTGTCCTAGTACGCTGGGACTTTTTCTTTAATAAACCGGGACGTAGCGTAGCTTGGTTATCGCGCATGCTTTGGGAGCATGATGTCGTGAGTTCAAATCTCACCGTTCCGACCATTTAAAAAATTTGCCCTTAACAAAGGGCTTTTTTTATTTCCTGATACATTTTTGATACACTTGAGTG
>JBAXZU010000095.1:0-6875 GCA_041670225.1 Bacilli bacterium
CCCAAAGCGACTCTCTGTCTCTGACCGCCGGAGAGGGCTTTTGGTTTTCTGTCTAAGTATTCAGTGATTTGAAGGATGTTGGCAGCATGCATGACACGTTCATTAATTTCTTCTTTTGGAAGATGCATGATTTTCAACGGGAAAGCTAAGTTTTCATAGACTGTCATATGCGGATATAAGGCATATGATTGGAAGACCATGGCAATGTCTCTGTCTTTTGGAGCGACATCATTCATGTATTCACCATCGATGAAGAGATTTCCGCCGGAAATATCTTCAAGACCAGCAATCATTCTTAGAGTTGTGGATTTTCCGCAGCCGGAAGGACCGACAAAGACAATGAATTCCTTTTGCTTGATATCGATAGAAAAATCATGAACGGCATGGTAGCCATTGTCATAGATCTTATTAATTTTTGCTAATGAGACATAAGCATCTTTTGGACAGACTTTTGGTGTTTCATTGTCAATCTTTTTCTGCTCGGAAAGCTTTTTATTTCCGAGAGCTTTTTCTTCTCTTTCTTTCTTTTTGTTCAGATACCATTTGGTGAATATGTTGGGCTGCTTTTCTTTGTCAGCCTTGATTTTGTGCTCTTCCATGATTAGTTCTCCTTTTAATTCACAGAGTTATGATAACGTCATATGTATCGACATCTTCTCGTATTTTTATTAGATTGTCTGATTGGATAATTCCATTTACTTCGACTTTTTCTTTTTTACTGTCTGTGTTATTGATTGCAATATTGAATGTTTTATTTCTAAATATTCTGGTAACCTTGATATTTCCTAATTCTTTTGGAATACAGGGATCGATTCTCAATCCATCGTAATCAGGCTGAATTCCCAGAATACCTTCACTCAAGGCTACAAATGACCAGCTTGCACTTCCAGTAAGCCAGGAGTTTTTAGCCTGACCATAGGAAGGTGAATATCTTCCGGCAATCATCTGAGAATAGACATAGGGTTCAGTTTTATGAATTTCACTCTTGTCTTCAATATAGCTTGGGGCATTTCTCTTATAAAGGTCAAAGGCTTTTTCCGGTTCTTTTTCATAGCAACAGGCTAATGTCAGCCAAGGATTGTTATGATTGAAGACTGATCCGTTTTCTTTAACTCCTTCAGGGTATGATGATATTTCGCCTAATTCAATTTTGTAGGTTGAATAGGGAGGATAGAGAATTTCGCATCCGTAATCATCAAGGAGATATTTGAAGGATGAATCAATGGCTTTCTTTCCTAATCCGAGACTTTCTCCGATTCCGGCCATTGTGCAGAAGCCTTGAGGCTCAATGTAGATTTTCCCTTCTTCACAAGTGGAAGCACCCACCTTATTTGAGTAGGCATCATAGGCTCTGATGAAGTAACCGCCATCTTGGTCAAAACCAAATTTTATGGTTGCTTCTTCAATGTTCTTGACTGCCTTAGAAATAATCCGTGCATCATCTGGCTTATTTATTTTCTCAGCAAATTGGACAAATTCATTTCCATATTTGACAAACATTCCAGCAATGAAGACTGATTCAGCTACATGCGTATCATTGTTCTCAACGGTTTGGAATGACTCACCATCTTTTTCGGAGAAGCAATTCAGATTTAGGCAGTCGTTCCAGTCAGCTCTTCCAATTAATGGCAGCCCATGCGGACCGAGATTTTTTATTGTGTGTTCTAAAGATATTAATAAGTGCTCATATAACGATTTCTCACTTCCTCTGACGTTATTGAAAGGAACAGCAGCTTGGAGAATGGAATAATCGCCCGTTTCCTTGATATAACTTGTCACAGCCCCAACTAACCATAATGGATCATCGTTGAATCCACTTCCGATATCAGCATTACCTAGTTTGTTTAACGGCTGATATTGGTGATAGGTCGATCCATCCTCAAACTGGATTGAAGCAATGTCAATGATTCTCTCCCTGGCTTTATCAGGTATGAGATGGACAAATCCATAAAGATCCTGACATGAATCACGGAATCCCATACCTCTTCCGGTGCCAGTTTCATAATATGAAGCACTTCGGCTCATGAGGTACGTAATCATACACTGGTATTGATTCCAGATGTTAGCCATTCTGTCAAAACGGTTATCCTGAGTATGAACTGAGAAAGTATTAAGCATTGTTGACCAGTATTCCTTTAATTCCTTGAAAGCTAAATCTATTTTATCAGGATTCGAGTAAGAATTCTGCATAATCAACGCTTTTTCTTTATTAATTACTTTCTTGGATTCCCATTTTTCATCGGGTTTGTTTTCAACATATCCCAGAAGGAAAATCAAAGTTGTCTTTTCGTGAGGTTTGAGGGTGATTTCAAAACGATGAAAACCAACAGGGTAATAATCATGGACTAAAGAATCTCCGGAACGGTTTGAATAAACCATTTCAGGATGATCGAATCCGTTTTCTAATCCCAAGAAAGTATCACGTTCAGTATCGAAGCCATCATGTTTTCTTGAACAATAGAAAAATGCATAATGATTTCTTCTTTCACGGTATTCAGTCTTATGATAAATGGTATTAGCGTCAACTTCGACTTCAGCAAGGCTAAGATTTCTTTGATAATTATTAGCATCATCAACGGCGTTATAGAGACAGAATTCAACACCGCCGTAAAAAGAAAACTTTTTTGGTGAGTCGGTTTCATTTGTTAGGGTAACTTTGTTGATTTCGCAATTATCGTGAAGAGGGACAAAGCAAGTGAGCTGGGCTGAAAGTCCGTTCTTTGAAGAATTGAAGATAGAATAATTCAGACCATGACGGCATTCATAGCTATCAAGATCAGTTTTGGTTGGGAGATAACCAATGTTCCAAACAGTTCCATTATCATTGATATAGTAGAATCTTCCGGAAACATCACGAGGAACATTATTATATCGATAACGCGTGATTCTTCTTAATTTTGCATCTTTATAAAAAGAATAGCCACCGCAGGTATTTGAAATAAGAGAATGGAAATCCTCAGTTCCGAGATAATTGATCCACGGAAGCGGTGTATGTGGGGTTTCGATAACGTATTCTTTATTTGTATCATCAAAGTGTCCGAATTTCATATTTTTCTCCATTTCTAGCGTTTTTCTAAGCTAAACCTATTCTTTTTTAATGCGTAAACGATTTCGTGAAGCAACTCTAGTATAAGCGCTTTTTTGGAAAAAGCAACACCTAAAAAAGGAAAATAAAAATTTTTTAGTGCTTTAAATACAATAAATTGTATTTATTAGCCATTTTTAGTGAAAACGTTTTCGATTATTGTTGACAAACTCTGAAGAAAAAAACTATAATACTCCCGAAATCGTTTACGAAAGCTCTTTCATTCCCAGCAGATATCCATCGCTGAAATGAATAGGTTGCAAAGCGGACCGAAACCGCTGAGTATAGCTCATGTTTATACATAGTAAAGGAGGTAAAAACATGAAGAAGAGTGTCATTATGTTGTTAGCTGTTACTGCCGTTGCCGGACTTACTACTGGATGTAATCCTACTGGAGCTTCTGGTTCTGGTGAAACATCTGATGGAAATGTTATCAATATTCGTTGCTGGAACAATGAATTTGAAGGCAGATTCAAGAACTACTATGGAAAAATCAAGGAAGATCTTGGAAACGATACCTTCTTACTCAATAACGGAAAGAAAGTAAAATTCAACATTGTCGCCAATGATGGCAATGGTTACCAGAATGCTCTTGATGAAGCTTTGAGAAATCAGTCTGCTGCCGCCGCTGATGAAAAGGTTGATATGTTCCTTATGGAAGCTGATTATGCCTTAAAGTATTCAAATTCTGATTATTCTCTCGATGTTAAGAATTCTGTCGGCCTTACTGATGCTGACCTTTCTGATATGTATGATTACACCAAGACTGTTGTTACTGATACCCGTGCCGGAAAGAACAATGCTCTTAAGGGCGTCTCTTGGCAGGCTACTCCAGGACTTTATGCCTTCAGAAATGATATTGCTAAAGAATTATGGTCTGATTATCCAGCCGATCCTCTTAATACTGATACTGCTGCTGTCAAAGCCGAAAAGACTTTAGCTCAGTCAACATTCGTTCAGGGAAAGATTGACACCATGGCAAAGTTTGATGCTGTTGCTGCTGAAGCCAAGGCCAAGAATAGAATGATGCTTTCTGGTTATGATGATTCTTATCGTGTCTTCTCTAACAATGCCTCTAAATCATGGGTCGATGCTTCTACTGGAAAAGTCACTCTTGATCAGAAGTACAAAGATTGGATTAAGTCCACTAAGGAATATACCGATAAGGGCTATTCTCATAAGACTGAACTTTGGGATACTGACTGGGCTAAGGATCAGGGTCCTACCGGAAATGTCTTCGGATTCTTCTATTCTACTTGGGGTATTAACTTCACTTTACTTGGAAATTCTTTAGCCGATGCCACAGGCGATAAAGCTAAGGGCAATGGTTTATATGGTGAATACAGAGTCTGCAAGGGACCTGCTACCTGGTATTGGGGCGGAACTTGGTTATCTGCTGCCAAGGGAACTGATAATCTTGATGATGTTAAGGATATCATGAAGGTTCTTACCTGTGATTCTGCTGTTGCTGAAAAGATTACCAGAGAGACCGAAGATTACACTAATAACAAGTCTGCTATGGAAAGAATTGCTAATGATACTACCTATGGTTCAGCCTTCTTAGGCGGTCAGAACCACGTTAAGCTTTTCAAGGATAACGCCGCTAGTATTAGCTTAGCTCCTATGTCTGCTTATGATCAGGGTTGTAATGAAGGCATCCAGAAGGCTATGGTTGATTACTTCACTGGTTCTGCTACTTATGCTACCTGCATAACAAACTTCAAGAACACTCTCATGGGCAAGTATGCTGAACTGACTAGTGATTCCTTTGATTCCTCTTTCGATACTCTTTAATTAAGTTTTCCTTTCTTTGAATAAACAGTAGATCCTCCTAATAAAAAGAACTTGGTATAACAGCCAAGTTCTTTTTATGTTTATAAGTTTTTTGTTTGTTCTTTTGGTTTAACTAACATTAGAATAAAAGCAATTGAATAGAAGATTATTACGAATAGTAATCCGTATTGTCCAAAAGCTTTTGAACTATAAGCGGAGATGATACAGCCTAGCAGGAAGCTTCCGACAACCAGGACAAGGCTGATTATTTTTTTAATCAGCCCTTTTTCCCTTTGGACAATCAACTGAGCAAAGGAATCGGCTAATTGTTTGATATTTCCGGTACACATTGTTGTCAGAATGGTATAGCCTTCAACTTTTCTAAAGGCCTCAATTTGTATCCCAGCAGCTAAAGCAATGAGGAAATTGCTGATCCAGTTTAGTTCTGATGAAACCGGAACAAAGCTGGCGCTGATTAGCAAGACAATTTCACAGAGCAGTGAGTACTGTCTCCAATGAAGATGAAGGGCCTTGTTTTTTATGCTAGTGAAGAGAGAAGTGAGAAAGGCGCCAAGAAAGAAGCTGGCTACTGATATTAGATAATAGCAACCTACTATCGGCTGTCCTTCAACTGCTTTAACAGCAAACATTATGAGGTTGCCCGTTTGCATGGTGGCAAATTTTCCATCTCGAAGCAAATAGGTGTAGGTGTCTAGGAAACCGCCGGCTAAGGCCAGAAGCATTCCGATTATTATTGAATCCGACCATTGCTTTTCATTTTTCATATTACCTCCTCCGGTCTTTTACTGAAATATGATACATCAGTATTCGGGTTTTCAAAATCAAAAAATAAAAACCGCGGTCAATTGGCCGCGGCAAGTGTCACAATAATTAATTAAGATAACGATAATGATTCGAAGCGAATTTTATTTGGCTTCAGTAGCTTCGGCAGCTTTAACAGCCTTAGCTTCTTTGGCAGCCTTAGCTTTTTCTCTTTCGGCGGCCTTTTTCTTATCGGCATTAGCCTTAGTGGCTGCAAGATTGGCAGCAATCTTGTCCTTACGGATGACTTCATCAAGTCTGGCAGACTTTCCGCTTCTGCTTCTTAAGAAGTAGAGCTTATGTCTTCTGACCTTACCATGTCTCAAAACTTTGACGGAATTGAGAATAGGTGAATTTGCGAAGAAGTTTCTTTCGACACCAACACCGGCGGAATCTTTTCTGACGATGAAGGTTTTGCTGGCACCGCTTCCTCTGACACTAACGACAACGCCTTCGAAGGCCTGTTGTCTTTCCTTATTTCCTTCACGGATGGTAACCATTACTTTAACGGTATCACCAGTAACGAAATCAGGAAGATCGTGTCTGATCTGAGAAGCAGAGACCTGTTGAACTAAATTTTTGTTCATAGTGTTTCTCCTTTGGAAATAATTGTGATGTCCTCGGGTTCATGAACGTGACTATTCAGCGGAACCTAAGTTAGCTTTGCACGCAAAGCAAGAAATACTATACCACGTGTCAATGGATTCTTCAAGAATAATTAATACCAAAAGCCTCAATATATTCAAGCTGTTTAATACAAAATTTGAATTGCATTGTTAATTTTAATATTTTATATATAATACTTAAGTAACAAAATTATGTTGTACTGAAAAAAAGGCAAAAAACCTTGCATAACAAGAGGCTGATGATTATAATTAACAAGCTAGGCATATTATGCCCTTTTTAGGGTTTAGTGTGTCTATATGTGGGAAGCCAGTGACAACTGTTATTACCACACACGAAATTTTCATAAAAAAAGGAGGAAATTAACGTGCCAGCAAAAAAAGTCACAAGAGTGATGATTATCCGTGCAGAAGGCTGTGGAGCAAACCCCGCTAAGTTAGGTCAGAAACTTGGACCTTTCGGTATCGGTGGTAAGTTCTGCCAGGAGTTCAACCTCAAGACAGCCGATCGTAAGGGCGAAGTCGTTCCTTGCGTTCTTACTATTTACGAAGATCGTACATTCGAGATGTCA
>JBAXZU010000096.1:0-6751 GCA_041670225.1 Bacilli bacterium
CCGACAATATGATGCAGCGTCTTTTGTTTAAGCTCGCGGACATTGACCCCATCAACCAGGATTTCTCCTTCGGTACAGTCATAGAAACGGGAAATCAAATTGATCAATGACGATTTTCCGCATCCAGTTGAACCAATGACGGCAATGGTATCACCAGTCTTGGCCTTGAAGGAAACATTTTCAATGACGTTCTCTTCAGCATCCGGATATCTAAAGGCAACATTCTTAAATTCAATGGTTCCCTTTTCAGTCGGAACAGTCTCAGTTTCAGGATCAACAATCGAATCACTGCTTTCCAGGACTTCATTGATACGTTTGGCACTGACAGAAGCTCTTGGCCACATAATCATCATTATCAGAAGCATCATGAAAGCCATGATGACCTGAGTAGCCAAACTCATAAAGGCAGCAACTTCCGCATAGGAAATCTTGCTATCATTAATAAGGTGGGCACCAACCAGATAAATAGCTAAAGAAACGCCGTCCATTAAGATGGTCATCAAAGGTGACATCAGGCCATTGGCACGGCCGGTAAACTTATTAAGTTTCTTTAAATTATCGTTGGCAGTATTGAATTTAGCTTCCTGATATTTTTCACCATTATAAGCACGGACAACACGGATACCTTTCAGGTTCTCACGTGAGACTTCATTGAGCTTATCAATTGACTTCTGGACAATGTTGAATTTAGGGAAGACCACAATCATGATAATAACTAAGCCAACAATCAAAGCTAAGACAGCAATGACAGTCGTAATAGTCAGTTCAAAGGAACTAGCCTGAATCTTACAGATAGCCCAAATAGCGGTGACAGGAGCGGCAAAGACCATTCTCATCATCAGCAACAGAGTCATCTGAACCTGTTCGATATCATTGCTGGCTCTGGTAATCAAGGATGGAGTAGAGAAAGAATGGATGTTTGATAAAGAGAAGGATGAAACCTTCTTATTGACATCATGTCTGACAGAAGTGGCAAAATGGGCAGCAATGATACTGGCTAAAACAGATATGATAATCTGAACTCCGGTATAACCAACGACAACAAGTATCATCATTCCGCCATGGAACCAAACATCATTCGTTGTTGCGATAGCTATCGAATGAATTGTTGCGGCCATTTCCTCGGTAATCATTGGTAATGTTCCTTCACTTATAGCGGCATCCATGTTTTGCCAACTACCGGCAAACATTCCTTGGAAGATTGTATTGAATTCTTCTCCCATCTGACTTGGATCAGTCTGATAACTGAGATAGGTGATATCGGAAATGATATTCATCATATAATCAGTCAGAAGCATAACACACCAAACCTGAAGGACAGTCAGAGCCATGATAATGGCAATCATCACCCAGTCACATTTTCGTAATTTCTTAATCAATTTAAACATTAACTGCTTCTCCTTTCTTTTTATCGAAGAATTCCCAGATTTCATTAATCGTGGAATTGAACATCATTGCCTTCTCTTCACCGATACTCTTAACCATTTCCGAATAAAGAGACTTGATTTTTTGATGCATCTTTTCAAGAGTCTTAACTCCTTCCGGTGTCAAACTGACCGTGACTCTCCTTTTATCAAGAGAAGAAGCATTGCGGACAATCAGCTTTCGGCTTTCCATTTCGTTTAGGACACAGGCAACCCGGTTAGTTCCGACTCTTAGAATTTTGCTGATGTCTGTCGGAGAGATAGATTTCTTCTGATAGATAGTCATCAGAACCATTAACTGACCTCTTCCGAAATCGCCTCCCAATACCTGCAGCATATTTTCCATAATCTGCTTGTTCTTAATAATAATCTGTGAAAGTTCTGAATAAACCAATTGTTCCATTAAATACCTCACATTATGAGCAACTAGACTAGTATTATATATTTCTCCGAAATAAATGCAAGAAAAAAACGCTACCTTTCATAACTGATACAGATTTTAAAAAAAGAGTCTCATACTTAATAATGCGTAATTAACACAAAAGAGGTATAAATTGGTAAAATATGGTTGTCGAAATTGATAGGAGGTAAAAATATGCAGTATGACATTGCGATTGTCGGAACCGGTCCTGCCGGAGTCTCTGCTGCTATCACAGCCAAAATACGTAACAAATCACTTCTTCTGATTGGAAGCAAGAATCTAACCAAGAAAATCAATGGTGAACACTATATTGAGAACTATCCAGGATTCCCTCATGCTCAGGGAAACACTCTGACCCAGGCCTTTCAGGATCATCTTAACCAGTTAGGCATTGAAATAACCGAAGGCAGAGTGGCTGCTATCTATTCTATGACTAATTATTTCGTGCTTCAGATGGGTGAAGAAATGATTGAAGCCAAAACCGTTATTCTGGCTTCCGGAGTTGTCAATTCTTCCGTCCTCGAAGGTGAAGAATCACTTCTGGGAAGAGGTGTCAGCTATTGTGCTACCTGTGACGGAAACTTCTATAAGAATAAAGAAGTGGCAGTCATCAGCTATTCCAAAGAAGAGGAAGGTGAAGCTGAATACTTGTATCAATTAGCCTCTCATCTCACATACTACAAACTATATAAAGATCCTTCAATCCTTAACAAAGATATCGAAATAAGAGAAACCAAACCCTTATCCCTATCCAAAGAAAGCGGCAAGATCATGGTCCAAGACAGTCAGGAAACAAAAGCCTATGACGGTCTCTTCATTCTCAAAACTGCTATCGCTCCCGATAAGCTAGTTCCCGGCCTGAAGATTGAGAAGAACCATGTCACAGTCGACAGAAGCATGCAGACCAATATTCCTGGTCTCTTTTCTGCCGGTGACATCACCGGTCTTCCATATCAATATGTGAAGTCAGCCGGTGAAGGAAATGTTGCTGCCTTGAGTGCTGTTGCCTATTTAGATAAGCTGAGAAGAAACGAAAAATAGCCATAGGAGGTAAATATCATGGTTACAAAAATAGATGAAGTTAAATTAGCTGAAATCCTTAAAGAAGATAAGTATGCCGTCATTGATTTCTACGCCACTTGGTGCGGTCCGTGCAGAATGTTAGGACCTGTCACTGAAGAACTCAGTGAAGAGCTGGCCGGCAAAGTCGATTTCTACATGATTGATACCGATGAAAATCCTAATGCTTCCAGAGCTTTCAACGTTTCTTCAATTCCGCTTCTTGTTCTTATCAAGAACGGAAAAATCGTTGACACTCATCTGGGATTTGAGCCTATCAACGGCATCCGTGAATTCATCACCAAAAACTTAAAGTAATCAAAAAAGGCCACCTAATTGATGGCCTTTTTTAGTTAGAAAATAATTTTGTTTTAGTCATTTACCAAGAAACCAATTTTATTGATTTTCAATAGGTGGCAAGCTCTTTTTCTTTTGCTTTACTAAATAAATAATTGTAATTACTAAGGAAAGAGTTACAAATCCGGCATAATCAATTCCAGCATCCTGAATCGAAGGTCCTCTTCCCGGAGTAAGGGACTGAAGAACAAACTCCGAAAACAGAGCAAATAGAAGACCGGAGACAAAGTTGATTAGTATTCGGATACTAAGCCTAGGCCGATCAAAGGAATAATATAGAAGACTGGAAACAGTTCCCAAGACAACAAAATATCCATAATGTCCGACCAGTTTTCTGATCAGATGGTTTATTTCATCAGTTATCTCAATCTTGCTGCCGGTAATCAGTTCAATAGGTCTAAGAATAATCTGGGCAACCAACTGACTCTCTTCTCCGGATTCATTTCCATCCTGAAGACAGGAATAGCAAAAAAAGCCTATAAGAAAAAGATAGAGAATAATAAGGATGATCTGGTAAACAGTTTTCTTCAGCGGTTGTTTTTTCATGGGTCTATTATATACGATTCTCAGCTATTGAAAGCAGAAGAAAATTTTCAGGTTAAAACAGTCCTAATATTTTCTTCTTGTAATCTTCAGAGGAATAAGAAGTTATCCGATAGCCGGTAGGATCAATCACCCTATGTAATTTGGCAAGTGAAATATCCTCATCAGAGATAATCTGACACTGGCCTTTGGCGTAGCTAGACTTAACCCTGTCGACTTCAAAGTTCTTACGGATAACATCATTGATATGAGCCTGACACATTTCACATTTCATACCATCTATGCCGATTATGATCTTTTTCATCTTGTAACCTCACTGCCTTACTATAATGAGAGACGGTCAGAATTTCAATCAAAGCAGTAAAAAAGCTGCCGTTTTCACGGCAGCCTTGTTTCTTAGTTCTGTTCCTTCTTTCTTCTTAAAGTATCCCACGGAACAAAGGTGTAGATACCCATTGCGATAGTTGTAATGAAGAAGACACAATCAATTCCGATCAAGGTCGGAATCCACCATTCATAGACATCACCGGAACTGATAACACCGGCATTGACATGATAAGGGTTATTTTCGTCATCGAAGTCACGGCAGTACTGATAGGTGTCAATATAGGCAAAGACATTATGTCTGGTAGCCAGCTTGGCACAATACATTTCAGTAGAGTTATTCGGATCAAGAGGAGTGTAATTCTGAGCCATCGGGTTAAGCCAGATATCGTTTCCGGCCAAAACACCACGGTTGGTATTCATAATTTCATCGCCATTGCACCAATCGGTAACAACGCAGCCCTTGAATCCCCATTCGTTTCTGATGACTTCAGTAACCAAATCATAATTAGCACCAGACCAGACCGGTCCGAAGCAGCTGAGAGAAGACATGATGGAGTTGGCACCAGCCTTGACAGCAATTTCAAACGGCTTAAGGAAGAGTTCACGGAGAGCCTGTTCAGTAATCCAGGTATGAACACCCTTAGGGTTATCACCAGTCTCACTGAGAATCAGATGCTTAAGATAACAGTATAATCCGCCAGACTTAGCTCCCATGATAGTGGCAGCAGCCATATCACCAGAGATTAACGGATCTTCTGAATAGTTTTCGTAATTACGTCCGTAGAAGGAAGAACGATGAAGGTTGACACTAGGAGCATACCAGCCGTTGAGTCCGCTCTTGCTGGCTTCAAAGGCAATAGACTGACCAAATTCATTGGCTAAAGTCTTGTTCCAAGTGCAGCCGATAACGCATTCGCAAGGGTAACTAGTCCAGGATGACATATCTTCGGCAATCTTCTGAGTATTCTGGTTGAAGCCACTAGGGCCATCGAAATCAAGAGTCTTGGTCTTTCCGATGGTAACCATTTCAGCTGAACCGAAACCGCTCTTCTCAACTAAGGCTCTGGCTTCTTCCTTACTTAACTGATTAAGAAGCTTGTCCCATTTCTCACCATCAAGATCACTTAACAGTTCATCGATAAGTTCATCATTGTAAGCCAAATCTTTTCGGCTCTTCAGCTGATCACCAGTAGCTCTGGAACCATCCTTATTGGTGACTAAATAAAGTCCATTATCTTCACCAAAGATTGGCATATCATCAGTGTTGTTGGAGCCAGTCTTATAGATCTTAGCCTTATTGATCTTATCAGTGTCAGTCGGAAGACCGCACTGTTTATCAGTGAAGGTAGCAACAAAATCATTTCTGGAAAGATAGGTAGCATTTATTCCGACATTAGCACCATCATAGGAGATTCCAGCATAGCCATCATCGCCAGTGAAACGGTTGATAACGCTGTAATTGGTAATAGGATCCTTATTAATGTTGATAGTTGAATCAACGGTATAATTCAGAACCGGAGAAGCCATATCCTTTGCATGATGGGCATCCTTCATGAATTTGAGTTCATAATTACCGGCATCTAATTCATATCCGGAATGATTGTTCTCATTCTTATCATAGCAGTCATAGCTAGCCATTTCATAGGCGGAAATAGAAAGAGTGACAACCTGACTGTCATTAGGCTGAAGAACGCTAGTCTTAGCATAGGCGCCAAGGTTGATAGCACTCTTTTCAATTCCGCCCTTGTAATAAGGAAGGCTGTAGTAGAGTTCAACAACATCTTTGCCGGCATAATCACCAGTATTCTTAACAGTAACTTCAATATCAATCTTGCTATCCTTAGTTAAGGAAGAACCCTCAGGGAGGGAAACCTTATTGATAGTCCAAGAGAAGTCAGTATAGCTAAGTCCGTATCCGAAAGGATAGACGACAGCTGAATCATAGCCATTAGGAAGTCCATTAAAGAAACCTTCCTTATCGGCAGTCTCATACCAACGGTAACCGAAGTACATACCTTCCTGGTAAACCAGGTTTCCGCTAGTAGTCGACTTGTTTCTGACATCTTTATTAGCAAAACCTGGTTCTAAGGCCAAGTTATTGGAGTAAGTATCAGCAAGACGTCCGCTAGGACTAATTAAAGTAGTAACTTCCTTACCATTTTCATCTTTCTCAATTTTTCTTCCAGCCAAGAGATTGGCAACACTTTCAGTGCCTGATAAACCGGTAGGGCCACAATATAAGGCAGCTGAGATCTTTTCATTTCTGAGGAATCCAGTTTCCATGGAATTGGTCGTGTTGAGAAGAACGATAACCTTTGAGAAATTATCTTCGACAATATTCAGCATATCCTCTTCTTTCTTGGATAACTGGAGATAAGTTCTGGTAGTATCCTCCTCACCGCTAAGATAATCTTTGGAAGTCATCGGACATTCACCGCAGTTTTCACCGCTGATACGTGAGACGACAACAATAGCAGTATCGGAATATCCCTTAGCCTGATTAATCAGTTCATCAGTATAGAAAGACTCAGTCTCGGGCTGAAGGATCTTTCCGTATTGATTCATGACAAAATTAGGATCAGAAGTCGGAATAGCCTTTTTGTAGGCCTCAATCAAATTA
>JBAXZU010000097.1:0-6628 GCA_041670225.1 Bacilli bacterium
GGCTTTAACGGAGCTTGTGAGACTGACTGCTCTGCTGGTGAACATATGTCCACCAATGAAGCCGTAGCTAATGCAATTGTGGCTGGTCAGGATTTATGGTTAGGCTCTCCTGTAAAAGGAAAGAGTTTTGATTACAAAAACATTCCTGAGGTGGCCCAGGCTTTACGTCTAGCATCAAAGAGAGCCATCTATGCTGTCGTTCATTCTAATTCCATGAATGGCATCAAGTCCGGCGTGAAATTCATTGCTGTGAAGACTTGGTGGGAGAAGACTATCCTTGGTGTCCAGGTTTCTTCAGCTGTTCTCTCAATAATCTGCCTAGCTTTAACTACTGTTGGATTAATCAGATACCACAAGAATGGAGGAATTCGCAATGAAGATTAAATCACTGGCATTTCTGGCTTTTTTCTTAATTCTGTCCAGTTGTTCTACTGGAACTTCGACTAGCGGTGATGATGCAACTATTGATGAATCCTGGCATGGCAATTTTGATGGCACTGGCGATGTCGATGATGATCCTGAAATCGTCATTCCCTGCAAAGCCAAATGCCCAATTTGTGGGAAGTGTTTGGATCCTGATTGCTCTGATGAAGAAAAATGTTATGACTTAGGTACGAGAACCAAGTATTCCTTCTATACCGGTGACCACTCCGTAAAGGTCACAGGTGGCAATGGTGGAAATATCACTCAAGTTCCTGTTTCTCAGGGTGGCTACATCGAAAACTGGAACAACAATGAAGGAGCTAGAGTTGAATTCCAAATCATTGCTAAGGAAGACACTGTTGCCTGCTTTGGCGGAAAAATCGGTATGATGCCTGAGCCAATGAGTTTGACTTCTACTTGCGACACCTATATTAATGGTGAACAGATTCTCTCAAACAGCCGACTCCAAGGTAATTCCAATTGGCCTTACATTCCCGGCACTGAAACTATTCCTTCACCTAATGAATGGTATAACTTCACTGAATACTATGTTGGCTGTGTACGTCTTCATAAAGGTGAGAACAAAATTGAGATTGTGAATCCTAAACGTGGTGCCTATCAATTTAATTTCCAACAGATAATTCTTTTGTCTGATGTCAGCCTGACTCTTGGCAACGCCTCTGGCTATGCTGAACATGAATGTCATCATCAGAATGAAGACGGCAAATGCACTGACTACACCTGCAATGACATCAAGTGTCTAGACAAGGATACTTCTTCTTGGGTCAATCAAAACTTGATACTTGATGCCAAAGAGGACTATGTCCTGAAGTATAGTGATACTAGTGAAAACTTATGGAACCCTGCCCAAGGCGAAGAATGCATCGGCTATATCGATTCTGGAAACTCTCATCAAACAATAGTCTGGTCTTTTGAAGCCAGTGAAGAAACTTTCGTAAAAGTCGAGCTGCTCATGTCCGGTGGACGTGCTCATGGAACAGCCTATAACGATACCTGGGATTTGTCCTTTGATGGTTCAACTTTCACAACCGGTGCCATTGCTGGAGCAAATCCAGATTCTGACAAATGGAACTATACGATGTACAACTACTCCCTTATTGGCTATATGCATGCCACTCAAGGCAAAAATACCTTCAAGATGGTTCATAAGACTGACACTGGATACAACATCCGTGGATTGAGAGTCAATAATGCTGTTGGAACTATGTCCACTGCTAAAGCGACTAAGTAGAACTAAGTAAAGGAAAAAATACTATGAAAAGAATAATTAAAGTTGGGATTATTTCGTTAATTGCTCTCTCAAGTGCTGCTTTAACTGGCTGTGATCCAAAACCAGTTCAGACTTCATCGAGTCCCACCTCCTCAGTCAGTTCAACCACTTCAACTAGTTCAACTCTTTCTTCTGATTCTAGCATTCAGGCTTCATCATCTTCTGAAAAGCAGGTAATCCATGTCAGTTCCATCGCTTTCGCCACTCAAAGCAAAAAAATGTTGATTGGAGAAGCCATCCTCCTTTCCGTTAACGTTCTTCCGGCTGACGCCGATAATAAAAATGTCACCTATTCAATTGACAACACTGATAGCTTTTCTATCACCACGGCGGGTCTTTTAACCGCCAACAAGGAAGGAGAAGTCACTGTCACTGCCACTTCTGTAGATGGTGAAAAGACTGCGACTTTATCCTTTACTGCTGTCAAACCCTTAGAAAAGATTGAAGGAGTTTCCTATTTCTTTGAACCCAAAGAAGGTACCAAGGATTTAGCTCAATACCCGGGAGCCAAAAACGGGGATGCTGTTGGTTATGTCAACTATAATGGCTACAAGCAAACCATTGCCGTTAATGCCACAGAAGAAGGTAAAGTCAGTGTCTATTTTAACTTAGCCAATTTAGATGGCACCAATCCGTTAAACTCCTTAAAGGTCAATGGAACTGAGACAAGTGATTATGCTCCTCTATTCGATGTCAGTGATTCCTGGGATACTTTCTGTAGAGTCCATGTCGCCAACATTGATCTAGTTGAAGGAAAGAACACCATCGAGATTGATGTATCCAAAGTTGTCAGCAAATATGACTATATGGAATTAGTTTCTCCTTTTGTCATCACTGAAACCGAGAATGATAAAGGCATTGAACCAATCACTGGAACTAGCTTTGACTTCGAACCTAAAGCAGGCACTAAAGACTTAGGTGAGGTAGAAGGAGCTAAAAATGGTGATGCGGTTTGCTTTGTTAACTACAACGGTTATTCAGAGACCTTCAAGATTACTTCCACCGCTGATGGAAAGTCTTCCTTATTTGTTGCTGCCTCGCATTGTGATGGCAACAATCCTGTCAGTTCTCTGACTGTCAATGGAACTAAGGTCACAGTATTCGCATCCGAGTTTATCCAAAGCGATGACTGGGACAAGATGGATAAGATCTTTGTTTCAAACATTGACCTGATTAAGGGCAACAATGTTATTGAAATGTCGATTGGAACCAATGTTGCTAAATATGACTATATGGAGCTTGTCTCTGAATCCAATCTTGAGAAAACTATTGAGGAAGAGCCACTTACTCCCATTGAAGGAATCAGTTATGATTTTGAGCCTAAAGCAGGAACCAAAGACTTAGGTGCTCTTGAGGGAGCAAAGAACGGCGATGCCGTCAGCTATGTCAATTACAACGGGTATTCTGAAACCTTCAATATTGCGGCTACCGATAATTCAAAGGCTTCCTTATTTATTGCCGCCTCTCATTGCGATGGCAATAACCCAGTTACCTCATTGAAGGTCAATGACAAAGAGGTCACTTCATTTGCTTTAGAATTCACCTCTAGCGATGATTGGGATAGAATGGATAAGATTTTCATCACCAATATTGATTTAGTCAAAGGCACTAACGTCATTGAAATGTCCATTGGAAAGAACGTTGCTAAATATGATTATATGGAGCTTGTCACTACTTCAACCATTGATTCCGTAATGACTCCGGTCACTGGCACATCCTTTGATTTTGAACCAAAAGAGGGAACTAAGGATCTTGGCACTCTAGATGGTGCCAAGAATGGTGATGCTGTCAATTACGTCAACTACAATGGCTATTCTGAAGTTTTCAATATCACCTCTGATTCTGCAAAAAAAGCGTTGTTATATGTAGCTGTCGCCCACTGTGATGGAAATAACCCGGTTACCTCATTGAAAGTCAATGAGGTGGTAATCACCAAGTTTGCTACTTCCTTCACAAACAGTGATGATTGGAATCGGATTGATCGTATCTATGTCACTAACATTGATTTAGTTGAAGGCACTAATTCTATTTCCATGTCGATTGGAAAAAATGTTGCTAAATATGACTATATGGAGTTGATTACTACAGCTTCCTTAACTGCATAAGTAACAAAAACAGAGAAAGCTTTCTGCCAAAATGCAGAAAGCTTTCTCTGCTTTGTTAATAAAGAAAGGATCTTTGGATGTACAATTAACCTATGAGAAAAATCAGAATCGGGATTGTCGAAGATGAAAAGCGTATGACTGATGAGCTTATTTATAGCATCAGTACATTTTTTGAAACAAAGAATGTTGAGATTTCAATTAACAGTTTTTCTAATGCTGAAGATTTTCTAAAGACCAATAGCACAAATTATGACCTGATCTTAATGGATATTCAGCTTCCGGGCATGAATGGCATGGATGCGATTTCCAAAATCAGGGAAACTAACAAGCTGGTACTTGTAATCTTTGTGTCTTCAATGGCTCAGTATGTCATCAAAGGATATGAAGTAAATGCTTTTGACTTTGTTCTTAAGCCAGTCTCATACTATAACCTAACTTTAAAGTTGAATCGAGTCTTAGAAAGTCTTAACAAAAACAGGACTGACACCATTGTCATCAAGAATAAGACTTCGGTGTTTCAATTGGATGCTATGGAAATCACCTATATAGAAGTAATCAACCACTCCTTGGTTTTCCATACTGTGAATAACGAATACACTTCATCAGGCACTTTGAAGAAAATCGAAGAACAATTGAAAGATTTGCCTTTTGTCTTATGTAATCAATGCTATTTAGTCAACCTAAAATATGTTTCCGAAATCAAGTATACGATGGCAGTTGTCAATGGCAAAGAGCTTCAGATATCACGATCAAAGCACAAAATGTTGATTCATGAACTGAACAAATATCTTTCCAATAACGGTAATTTATATGTATGAAATAACTGAACTATTCCTAAATAAGATAGGCTTCTGCTTGGAAATCCTTTTGGCTATTCATCTTTTTGGTTCAAAGATGCATAAAAGAAAGCATTTCTGGTTAAGGCTTACTCTTAGTTGCTTAGCATGTATTGGTTTAGCTATTGCCTTTCCTATCCCACCTAATGCCTATAACTCTCTTTATACTTCCTTCATGTTTTTTGTGATATTCGCTATCTGTGCTTCTTCCATGGCTTTTGTTTATAGCATTCCTTTCAACAGCATTTTCTTTATTGCCGTGACTAGCTATACCACTCAGCATATTTCTCATCAATTGTTTTCTCTTCAAGCCAGTGCCTTTCAGATAGTAGCCAATGGTGCTTTAGGAATGTATAGCAATACCATCATTGATTTTTCAAAGCTGGATGCTAAATTTTTCTTGCAATTGTTTGTAAATCTGGAATCTATCTTAGTGACATATGTTGCTGTCTTCTTCACTATTGGAAAGAAAATCAACAAGAAAACACTGAACATCAACAATACTCCGAAACTGATTATTTCTGGAATTGTATTGCTAGTAGACATCGTTTTGAATACCATTCTTGTCTATACCAAGGAAGACTATAACCGACTCTATGCAATCATCATCTGTATCTATAACCTTCTCTGCTGCATGATGGTTCTATTCATCTTGGATTCCTTGACCGAAAACAAACAATTGAAAACAGACTTAAATACAACTGTTCAGCTACTAAAGAAAGCCGAGCAACAATATGAAGCTAGCAAAGAAAATGTCAACCTGATCAACATCAAGTGCCATGATTTAAAGCATGCTATCTCTCGCTATGGAGAAAACGTACAAATTGATTCAAGTTTAGTAGATGAATTAAAAAACATTGTCAACATTTATGATTCTTCAGCTAAGACTAACAATGAAGCTTTGGATTTGATTCTTACCGAGAAATCTTTGCTTTGTGAAAAAAACAACATCTGGCTGAATTGCTTAGCTGACTGCGGAAACCTGAAACACATTTCGGTTACGGATATTTACAGTTTGTTTGGCAATTTGATTGATAATGCCATCGAAGCCGTCATGTTACTTTCCAATCCGGAAAAGAGAAGCATCAACCTAATAGTAACGAACATCAATTCTTTTGTTTCCATTAATGTTCAGAACTTCTATGAAGGCACTATCAAGATTGGAGAAGACGGTCTTCCTTTAACCAACAAGAAGGACAAGAATTATCATGGTTACGGCTTAAAAAGTATTTCCTATATCATTGATAAATATGATGGTGATATTGATATTGATACTTCAAACCATATCTTCAAAGTATCAATCCTGTTTCCATTGAATGAAGACAATAAAGCAACACTTGAAGACACAAAAAGCAGTAATCAAGCTACAAAATAGATGATATCAAATAAAGAGTTTCCTAACCATTATCAGATCTAGATGACTTCAAAACAAAAATACCTTCATGAGCAAATCCATGAAGGTATTTAACAATCATTGTTTAATTCATAAGTACCTAACAAAGAGTACAAATTAACTGAGGCAGTGTTTTTCCAGATTAGATGCAGGTATAACCGCCATCGACAGGAAGAATGACACCAGTCACATAACTGGATTCAGCAGCACCAAGGAAGAGAGCAGCCGAATTGAGTTAACCTTCTTCTTTTCTTTTGTAGCTTTTATAGCGTCATTAAGTTCAGCGAATCTTCCAACCCAGTAATGAATCCCTTGGAAACGAAAGTGAGCTTTCCACATATTGAATGTAGAATCCCAACTGACTCCAGAGGATCCTGACTTATTAAGCCTTTATAATTGCCTGTTAGGGTCAATCTGGCTGATCCTTGTTCCTTTATAACGGTCGTACCCCAAATATCGATGCTCATAATCTTTTTCTTTATCCATAAAACAAAAACCTCCTAGTTGTTTAAGCTAAGAGGTTAGGTCTTTAAATTTGGTGCAGGTGGAGGGAGTTGAACCCTCACGAACTCACGTTCAA
>JBAXZU010000098.1:0-6626 GCA_041670225.1 Bacilli bacterium
AAATCCCGTCTATGTCCGTGAGAAGGAGAATGAGATCCGTGAGAGGCTGATAGGCATCTTCGGCGCCGATGGTGCCAAGGACTGCTTTGCGGCTGTGAAGAAGATCAGCGAGAGCGCATAAAACATGAAACATGGCATTGTGAAAAATATTTTGGTAGCGTTAATTTCTCTGGCATCTATTTGTGCCATTATTTTAGCCAGCCTTACTGCCGCCAATGTCATTGACTTGAATGCTATAATTCAAGGAATATTAGGTCAGTATGACGATATTTCTATGGATTTCGGTGATACTACCGGTTTTCCTTTCTCCGGTCTTGATGATGGAGAACAGGGGGAATTGCTTTTCACCTATACTTCTGATTATCCCGGAGTTATTTATTTTAAGAACAACACCGGATGTACGTTCTATCCGGATGGGAATGGCGGATTCAATAGTGATGCTTCTTATTCTTCAAAAGATTTGGAATATTCACCTGCCAGTTATTATTATCAAAAAGCTAAGAATTCAAATCAGACTTCTTATTCCGTAACGGTTTCCAATAAAAAGACCCGTAAGTATGCTTTGGTTCCTGATTACTGCGATGGTTCTTCTTTCCTTCAGTGCTCAGCCAGTGATGATTCTTCTTATGAACCCAGCAATAAGCTTTATAATTATGAAGCGAGCTTTATTCCTGAATTTTCCCAAAGTGATGCCCAATTCTCGTCTTCGTTTACTGGAAAACTTAAAGATGAATTTGATGATTATCAGGCATATGTTTATGACACCTATCTTTCCGTACCTGCCAAAGTTAAGGACGGTATTTTGGAATTCATGGATGCTAACGGCCTTAATGATCCTGGTGTCGGGGTTGAGGAAATCAAAAACTTCTTTGCCACTAATTTCACATACGGAACAACAGTTGATATCTGCCCTTCCGGAACACCTGCTATTCTCTTTTTCCTGAATACTCTCAAGACGGGCTTATGTCATGATTTTGCTGGTGCCTCGGTTCTGATGTACCGTTTAAAAGGAATTCCTGCCCGTTTTGTTACTGGCTATTATCAGGCGAATACCAATCCGAATTCTTTGATGGAAGTTTATTCAGGTGATAAGACATGTCATGCCTGGACTGAGGTTTTTGTTCAGGAATCAGGTTGGATGAGAATTGATGCTACTCCTGGAGGCTCAAATCCATCCGATGATTCCGGAATAGTTGTTGCTCCGGGAATTCCTGATGAAACTCTTGGTGATGATATCAATCAATTCATTGATTCTGATTCTGGCGATGTCTATATCAAGAATCCTGAGGGTTCTTGGGAGGAAACCGGAAATATTTATGATGAATATGATGGAAATAAGAATGGTGATGTTCTTTCCGGAAACGGACTGCCTTCTTCGGATTTAGGCCAGGATGGTGATTTCTATGTTGATCTGGGGACTGGTACAATTTATGAAAAAACCGATGGATCATGGAATGATGTAGGAAATATTGGAACTGATTTCCCAATTGGAGGAAATGGTAATAACGGCAATAAAACTGAAGGACCTGGTGGTTCTGGAGGACCAGGCAGGGAAGGAAGCACAGGAGAACTAAGTGGAGAGAATTCTCAGCCTGAAACCACAGAAGCTTTCGAAGTCTATTCGAATCTCGACACCCAAAATCTGTATTTGAAGGCTTATAGCTATGGTGACTATACCGGAAAAGGTTTTAATGCTGCACCCAATTATTACGACGATAATACTCCTGAAACAAATCCGCAGACTTATTTGTTTGACAAATTGGCCAATAATGGATATCTAACTCAAAATCTCTGGATCAATAATAATCAGACCGGACTTCTTCTTTCTCCTTATTATTCGGAAGAATGCGATTCTGGAAACGATTATTCCTTTGGTTATTCAGATGGTCTTTTCTATACAGTGAATTACAAGCAGTTTGATTATGCGGATTATTCTGGTCTGACATCCGGCTTTTCTACTTCTAGTTTAGAAGCTGCCGAAATGGATTATTTAGATTATGTATTGGATAATTATCTGAAAATCGGTGCCTCAACTAAAGAAGGATTGATTTTGTACGGAAATGAACATGGAATTGATTCACATTCATCAACTTTGGTTACTGATATTGTCAGCCTTATCCGTAATTCAGCAATATATAATCTAAATTATGATTATCAGAAATATTCAGATTCTGATGATGATGTCCTAACATTCCTTAATGACTCCAAAGAGGGTGTCTGCCGTCAATTTGCTATGGCCTGCACGATGATGATGCGTGCCTATGAAATTCCGGCTAGATATACAACTGGATATTACGTTAGTGGGGTTAAATCCGGTGTTTCCTGTTCTGTCACTAATGACAAAGGACATGCCTGGACGGAAGCTTATATTAAAGGAACTGGATGGGTTCAGGTTGATGCTACTGCCAGCAATGGAATTCCTTCCGGTGATGATATAGAGGAAGATAATCGGCATCTGCCTTTAGTAGATAAGAAAGGCCTCCTTTCTCCGGATACAGCAACCGGAGATGCCGTCAATCTGTTTACCTATGATGATGTTTCAAATCAACTGGAATACTTTAAATTCAATTCCGGAGCTGAATATACAGGAAAAGGTTTCTTACCTGAGGAAAATTCCTACAACGATGCTGAATATTCAGTGAATCCACAGCAGTTTGCTTCTGATTCGATTTCTAGTCTTTATCAGGATAAATATCTCAAGACAATTGATGTAGTTGCTTCCAAGGAGATTGAAGGTATTCCTGACTATTCTTTATATTACCCTGAAATAGTAGACTCTTCTCGCGAAGATACTTTTGATTTTGTTTCGGCGGAAAACCGAAGCATCAGCTATTATGATTTTAATTATTATTCTGCTGCTACCGCCGGAGATGCGTTCGCTAATGATTCCAATAATCCGGATAAGAATAGATATTCTCAGTTTATCAGAAGCAATACTAAGTATCTGAAAGTTCCATCCAGTACGGAAACCGGCCTTTCCGAACTTGTGGTTCGTTTAGGAATTGACAGACAAAGTCAATCTTTGGTTACGGATATTGCTCAGACTATCAATAAATTGCCACAGAGAATCAGCGATAACCAGCAGGAATCTATTTTCGAAAATTCGGATGATGTGGTTCTGAAATATCTGGGTTCTTCAGCAAAGTCTGATAACAAAAAAGCGGCAATGTCGGCTGTTATGATGTACCGATATTTAGGTTATCCAGCCCGATATGTCCAGGGATATGTCTCACCTGAAACAACAATTGGAAAGAATGTGAGAATCACGACTTCTAATGAAAGCGGCTGGGCGGAAGTCTATCTTGATGATCTTGGTTGGGTTATTATTGATCCGGTCAATCTTGAAACGGTTACTAATTCTGTTAATATTTCCCATATCACACCCTCTATTGATTTCACTTATGATGCACAGAAACATAAATTTATTGATCTGGTTCAGATAGACTGTTCTTTGACTACTTCGGATGGCCAAATCTATTCCAATAATGGACGTAGTTTCGATAATGGATGGCATTTTGAACTGACGAGTGAAAGCAGCTTTGCAAATCATGAATTCATTAATGCCGGAACCCGAACTTCAAAATTCATTGTTAATGGCTTTAAGCTTTTTGATTCAGAAGGAAATGAACTTCCCTGTAAGTCGAATATAAGTACTTATTCGAATTTATCTATCAGTAGCTGTGTAATATCTCAAATGAGTTCGGAGGTTATTACCAGGGATATTGCTGTCACTTCTGATATGTTAACTGATGGATCCTTTACCTGTGGAAATGATAATGATTCTTATATTCCTCAGATTGAGGGGTTGCAAGGAGAAGATTATCTTGCCCATTGGAGCTACTCGGCCTCTATCAGCAGCACAGGTAAGGTTCTTAATTCTGTTAAAGTCACTATCGTTAACAAAGATGGTGAAGATGTTACTGATAATTATGATTTTACGTATACTAACGGTTATCTCATAATGGAGTAATTATGTTATACGAAAATTACCAAAAAAAGATAGAACAGCGGAAGAAATTTAAGGATTTCCTTAAGCGTTTCAGAATTTATCTGATTACGGTTGGGGTTACCCTTTTGGCTGTTTTCTTTACTCTTTTTTCGGTAAAAGGGATTATTACTGATCAGTTATTGTTGGCTTCATCCTATTCTTATGGCAATTCTTATGGGGATGATTATTCTTCTTCGGCTTTCATGGGTTCAGCTAAATATGAATTTGCTTTGAAAGATAGTGATAGTTGGAGTGAGAATGCTCCTTACTTGGCCGGTGATTATAAAATGCGGGCTTATGCCTACAATAATTACGGAAAGAAATACTATGGTAACATTCAGTATTTCTCTATCAGTAAACAGCCTGTTACCCTCAGTATTATTGATTATCCAAACGGAATTGATTACGGAAATAAACCCGCCATTGTTCCGGAAGGATTAGTTTCCGGGGATAAGATTGAATCATATGAGGTTTCTTATACTGATATTAGCAAAGATGTTGATACTTTAGAATGCCAGGTTGATGTTTCCTCAGTCGTAATCAAAAATTCCGCTGACGAAGATGTCACTTCCTGTTACGATTTCACTTCAGAAAAGAAGAATATCAAGGTTATTGACCGCCTTCTTGATATTACCTATGAATCGGCAACCAAGGAATATGATGGAAAGCCGCTGATCGCCTCTGGATATGAGATTACTAGGGGATCACTTCTTTCAGGTGACCGTTTTGCTTCTCTTCCCCATGCTGATTCTTCCTATACTGATGTCGGTGAATACAAAAACAGCTGTTCCAGTCTGAAGATACTGAATTCCGCTGATGAGGATGTAACTAACCGTTATTCGATCGGAACAGGTGGTACTTTATCCATCACACCAAGACAGGTTTCAGTCCAAACCAGATCTCAAAGTTTTGAATATGATGGCAAAGGTCATTACCTCAACGAAATGGATATTCTTTCTGGAAGTCTGATTTCAGGTGATTCTTTAATACTGACTTATAATATAAATAAAGATAATCCTGTTACTGAAGTCGGCATTTATGATAATGATTTCGCTGTTTATGCTGCTGATTCTGAAGGTGATCCTAATATGTCAAATTATTGTATCACCATGAATTCAGGTACTATTTCTATTACCAAACGACCGCTTCATATTCAAACTACCCGTGATTATTTCTATGATGAAAATGGCTTGGTTCTGGAAGCCTCTGATTATCAATTTAAAGACAATACTTCTTTGGCTGAAGGCAATAGACTCAGCTTGTCATATAAGAAGGAAGGGGAAGAATCAGCCTTCATTTATCATATCTACGATAAGGATAATAATGATGTCACCAGTCAGTATGAAGTAATGATAAATGATGATGCAGTACCGGGCCGGAAACGTAATCTGAACTTTGTCTTTGATTCAAAGAGCAAGGTCTATGACGGAACCCCACTGGAAAGCAAATTTGTTTTTGATTCTTCCGAAGTTGCTGACCGGGATCAGATAAATACGGTCAGTGAAACCATTGGTCCGGAGGTGACTGTTAAGAGTGATTTTTTAGTCTGCGACTATCAGATTCTTGATAAGGAAGATAACTCTGATCATTCTGAGTATTACAATATCACAACCACGCCCGGTTCTTTGGAAATCATCAAAAAGCCTTTAGCAATTTCTATTAATTCCTTTTCTAAAGTCTATGACGAAATAATCTACACGGAGATTCCTTTGGAGGAATCTGATTATATTCTTGATTCTAATGATAAAGATTTTCTTGATAGCCTCAATCATACCCTGACCGTTAGCCTGAAATCAGAATATTATTTATTGAATCCTGGTGAAATCACTGATCCTAATGCTTATACTGCCCGTATTTCAGATGCTGAAAATAATGATGTAACCAGTAACTATTCCATTAGTTTTAGACTGAACGGAGTCTTTATTACTAAACGAAAAGTCAATATAACCAGTAGTCAGGAAACTTATGATTTCTATTATGATACTCAGGAAATTGATGTTGCCTCAGCTTTAAATTATGAGACTAGCTGCGATCCGGAAATTGAAGCTTCCGGACTTATTTCCGGACATACTCTTTTCTTTGCGGTCAATGAACCGATAACAGAACCAGGAACCTATGATTTAAGCCAATATGTGAGCTTTAAGATTACTTCCGGAAATATTGATGTCACTTCTTCTTACGATATCAATGTCCTTGATTATGGAAAAGTTAAGGTTAACAAGTACCGAATAATCGTTCAGGCTCCGTCCTATATCTATGATGGCACCGATAAGATATCCTCCTCTGAAAAGGACTATACTTATCAGAATATTCCTCAAGGATATTCTCCTAGTGTAACTTTTGATTCGAATCTTTCACCAGTTGAAAGCGAGGATAAGGAATATCAGGTTTATGACAAGAAAGTCAAGACTATGGTTCTTACTCCTAGCGATACTTCTAAGCCTACTCTTTATTATGATAGAAGCCAAAGTCTGGATTCGGATTTTGAAGTTGATGATGCTTTGAGCAGTCTTTTAATAAAAAAGCGAGAGGTTACTGTCAATTTCAGTGGCTCCTATTTTTATTCAGGTGTCTCCTATGAACCGGATGAAATTGAGTTCGAAAGCCTGGTAGATCCTAATAATCCTGATACCGGACT
>JBAXZU010000099.1:0-6614 GCA_041670225.1 Bacilli bacterium
AGATTGGCACCAGCAATGTGGAAATAATAAATGTTATCTTCACTTATGCACTGAGTAAGCTCAATAACAAGTTTGAAAGTCTTAGCTTCAGCATCAAAGGTAAAGACAGGGTTAAGAGAATCATATGTGAAGGTTGTCCAAGCATTAATTTCCTGCATATCGAAGGCTGGCTTAATATCAGCTTCAGTCAATTCTTCATTGAAATAAGCATCATAAGTTCCTTCAATAGTCATGACCGGTTTATTGTCAGCCTTAGTCAAGGCAACATTGGTCAATACTCTCTTAACCTTATCATATGAGGCACCCTTATCGGCAACAGTGATATCACAGTCACCCTTACCCCAGAAAGCTCCGAACTGAACCATGTAGGCCTTATCGCCGACAGTAATTCTCTGATTCACTCCTTTAGGGAAAAGAAGATCCATCTTCTGCTGTCCGCCATTGGAATTTTCAACAGTCTTATGTCCGAAATGGGTGGTATAAGCACCATTGTCAAGCTTAGTAATATCTAAGGAGAAACCGACAGTATTGTCCTCTCCATAAGCAAAATCAATAGAAGTTCCTTCGTTATCAGTATCAAGAATGGTTCCCCAGCCCTGACCATCGATATTGTTGTTATGCTGTAAGTCCATACCCCAATTGAAGGCCTTGAACTGTAATTCGGAAATTCCGGTATACTGGCAGGTAACCTTAATGTTGGCTTCTAAATCAGCAGCAATCAATTCAACATTCTTAACGGTATAAGTACCGACAGCAATAGTGAATGAACGTGAATACTCACCAAAGGTGACAAGAATGGTCTTAACACCAGTTGATTCAATCGGCTTAGTAAGATCTTCAATGTCAACGGAAGAATACTCGACAGTAGCATACTGTTCAGTAGTCAGTTCAACAGGTGAACCGTTGGCATCAGCAGTATAAATCTTGATTCCGGTGGAATCGAAGACATCACTCTGTTCAGGAACTAATTCGTTGATGATGTAGCCAGTCTGCATATGGGAGATATCCAGTCCGAGGTTGCTGGCCTTAAGAGTGACGGCAACAGTAACGGCAGCTTCCGGCATAACAAAGGAATAGACACCAGCACCGATAGCAGTGCAGTCAGTTCCATTAGCCTTGACAGTATCAATATCCTTCATACTATCAGTAACAGTGACTTTGAAAGAGATGCTCTTTCCGGCATAAGCCTTAGCCTCACTAAGATCAGTGATAGTGTAGCCTTCTCCGCTTTCAGCGGTGATGGCATAGGATGAAGATAACTCAACAGCAATGGTAACAGCTTCAGCTGGCATGGTGAAGGAATATAACTCACCCTTCTTAACACAGGAAACAGAATTAGCCTTAACAGACTTGATAGATTTATCGGAGGAATTGACAGTGACCTTGAAAGTAATTTCAGAGCCAGCAACGGAATTGGTGGCTGATAAATCAGTAATAGAATAATCATCGCTGGTTGAAGCAGTGATAGCATAGGTAACTGGTTTGTCTCTTAAAGTAACAGTGATAGAGACTTCACGGCTAGGCATAGTAAAGGAATAGACACCATTTTCATTAGCAGTAAGTTCAGTAGTATTGTACTTAACAGACTGAATGATCTTAGCAGTATCAGTAACAGTGACCTTGAAGGTGATAGTCTCACCACGGGTGGCAGTAGTAGCAGAAAGATTATCAATTGTATAGCCTTCACCATTAGTAGCAGTAATAGCATAGGTCTTAGCAACAGTCGAAGTATCAGAGGTTGAAGTACTGGGAGCATCAGAACCGGCAGTAGAAGTTGTGCCACAAGAAGTGAGCATCAATAAGGGAAGAAGAGCTAATGTAATTTTTTTGAAATTCATATTTTTTCCTTTCAATCAGTTCGTTTTTTTGGGCTAACTTTTTTGAAAGCCGCAGTCTCCTGACTTACTGCGGTCTCCGTAACTAAAAAGCATTAAATGCCTTAAACTGATTACAAAGAGATTGTAAGCGCTATTATTTTCTTACTAACTGTTTTTTTCATAACCCTCGGTTTTCTTTTCGTAAGTCTTAACTTTTTTTCGTAACTATGAAAAAAGTCTCCCTGTTTTCAGGAAGGCTTTACTTATTTTTTTAACAAAATTATCGATCAGATTGGTTGCTGTCTTTGAAAACCGTTTCCAAAATTTCTTCCCGGAATTCATTGCTGGAGGCATGTTTCTCATTGTTAAGATCATTAGCTTTGATCAGCTGATCACGGAAGACACAAGTAAGAACATCGATAGCCAGATTCTTAACACCATCATTATTGACAATCAAGTCAGCATAAATTGATGAAGGCTTAATAATCTCATCGTACATCGGCTGAACAGTTGTGAAATACTGGTTGACAATATTATCGAAAGAACGTCCTCTTTCCTGACGGTCACGAATAATTCTTCTTAGAAATCTTCTTTCAGCTGAGGCATCAATGAAGACTCTCAAGTCACCTAGATCACGAAGCTGCTTATCAACAAGGGACATGATTCCTTCAACAACAATCAGCTTAGCTGGATTGATAACCTCTATTTTTTCGCTTCGGGTATGATGGACAAAATCATAGACGGGTTTATTGATAGACTGACCATTCTTCAGAGCCTGAACCTGAGTTCTTAAAAGTTTCCAGTCAAAGGCTTTTGGATGATCGTAATTAGTCTTGACTCTTTCCTCAAAGGGAAGTGAGGACTGATCATGATAATAATCATCTAAGGTAATTCTGGTAACATTACTTTCACCGATATTCCTAATGACATTTGCGGTAACAAAAGACTTTCCGGAACTGCTGCCTCCACCGACAAGAATGATTCTAGCCATATATATCTCCAATCCTTATTTTTTTATTCAGCTTTTCCAATACCAAGAAGCTGATTAAGGAAATCATCACCCGCTTCCTTGTATGACATCTCAAATCCAGATTTCATCCATTCAATGGAATAATTGAATAAAGCTCCTGAGAAAATAAGATATTTTTTCTTTGAATCAATATTCGCCTGGATGAACGATTCCTTCATGCCTTCATTCAGAACCTCAAGATAAAGATAGATAAGATCATTATCATATAAGGCACGCACATTCTTTCCTTCTTCATAAAACATCTGGAAAGCATGATAAGCCGCCAAACGATAGTTTTCATAGGCGGCAGAATTGATTATGAAACTCTGAATTGACATGTATTTCTTCGTTGCCCTATCAAAATAGGCCATGATGATATCCTTTTTTTCCTTAAAGAGACGATAGAATGTCATTCGGGAAACACCAGCCTTCTTGGTAATATCCGAAATAGAAATCTGATCATACTTATTAACTCTTAGTAAAGCGAAAAAAGCATCTATGATGTATTCCTGAGAATAAACTATTCTGTTATCCATATGACACTTTCCCCCTTTCTGTAACATTTGCGATTACACAATTATCGAATTTGTACCACAGCCAACAAACTGGCTTGTTTTTTCTTTTTGCTTTCTTAAAATTATAAACGTTACCGGCAAACAATAGAAGAAGAAAGGTTTAAAAAAATGGAAAAAAATTACATTGCTTACGAATATATGACTAAGAGCTGCAAAAACGGAGAGCAGGGAAAACTCATCGATATGTATGAAGTGTTTGGCTGGGAAGCTTCTGACACTACTATCAATAATTTAGGAAATATCACTATTTCTTTTAAAAGAGACAGAAAAATTGAGGGCAAGCAGGAATTAAACAAGCTTCAGAGAGAAGCTCAGCAGGTTTCTGACTTAATTAAGACTTCCAAAAACAAATCAACATCCTTCCCACTCATCGTTTCTTTGATTATTGGCATCATTGGTGCTCTGGTTCTTGGTGGCGGAATGTCAATGGTTATGATTTTAGGAGAAGGCAGTATACCGAACATGGTCATTGGAATCCTTATTGGCATTGTCGGAATCATCATTTGCCTTATTAACTATCCTATCTTTAAAACCGTTACAGCCTCTAAAACTAAGAAATACCTTCCTATCATTGATGAATACGAAGAAAAGTTAGCCAACATTCTTGAAAATGCTGATACTATCTTAAGAAAAACTGTTCCAACCGAAAAATAAATGTCACTGATTAAAAAGTATTTTAACAGAGATTATAATGGCAGAATAGCAGTAAATTTACTGCTATTCTCCATTTTCAATTTTGTCTTAGCTGTCGGAAAATTCGTAATTGCCATTTTCACAACACCATTTTTTGTTGTCTCTGGAATTATCAATCTCTGCAACGCCGTTTCCAAGCTTGTCCTTTATTCGTCCATGAAAAAGGGAAAGCCGGATCTGAAGAAAGCCAGCCTCATCATCTCCTCAGTTATGATACTAGCCTCAATTCAATATATTATTTATATGCTGAGAACCCTGATTTTCAATACCAAAAGCATGACCTATAATCTTTCCTTGGGATGTATTATCGCCCTTGTTGGCTTTTTAGAATTAGGTTTAGCCATCAAGGCAATTCTTTCCGAAAAGGGAAAAGGATCATTTTACCGAATTCAGAAAACCATGAGTTTCTTTTCCGCCATTACCGCTATTGTCCTGACTCAGGTTGCAATTCTGTCTTTCTCTGATTCTTCTGATAATACCTTCTTAAACGCAATGACCGGATCAATGGTTGGATTAGTGATGCTTCTGACTTGGATAATCATGATAATTATTCCTTACTTTTCACCAATTGATAATAGTGTTATTCAACCGGTAGACACTTTTATCAGCATCGAGAAAAAATATCTTCTGAAAAGCCGGATTTTTGGAAATTACTATCTTTCTTCCGAAGATTTCAATGAAAAACCTGTCTATCGTATCAAAAAAGAAAAAGCCAATTATTTTTCAGGCTTGAATATCTTTTCCAAAATTACGGTTATCCTTCTATCGGAAATTCTAATCTTTGTTTATATATTATTAGCAGGCATTTACTATCTCAGAACTCTATTTATAGTCGGAAAAGCAAAGAAACTCATTTTTTCAGAAAGCATTGGAATATAGAAAAAATTTATCCGTTGAATCATTCATAATATACAAATAAAAAGAAAACAAAAACTAGCAGCAAACAACACTGCTAGTTTTTTTATTTACTTAGATAAACAGCGATTAAGGTCTTAAACCAGCACCGCCCTGAAGTTCAAGACACTGTCCGGTGACATAAGAAGCATCTTCACTGGCTAAGAAGACAGCTGGTCTTCCAATATCATTTTTAGGATCACCAAATCTTCCGAGAGGGATTCCCTGGATAGTCTTAGCAAAGACATCAGGATAAGCCTGCTTCCAGGCAGTAAGCTGTTCAGTCATAGCTAAAGGAAGAATAACATTGACTCTTACTCCATCCTTAGCCCATTCAGTAGCAGCAACTCTGCTCATACCTCTGACGCCTTCCTTGGCGGCAGCATAGCTGGACTGGCCAGGTTTTCCGGAGATTCCGGCACCACTGGCAAGATTGATAACACTTCCCTTGGTTTCCTTAAGATAAGGATAGCAAGCCTTCATATAATAAAAAGTAGCATAAAGTCCGGTATCAATAGCTAAATCAAACTGTTCCTTGCTATGGTCAGCAAGCATGACGCCACTGGCACTAGCCTGAGCATTATTGATCAGGGTATTGATCTTACCGAATTCTTTAACAGCTCCCTCGACAACCTTATTGACTTCTTCCTGGTTTCCGCCATCGGCAACAAAGTAAGCAACCTTAATGCCAAAATCTTTTTCGAGATTTTCCTTGGCTTTCTTTAAGGTTTCTTCATGTCTTCCGGTAATGACGAGATTACTTCCCTCCTGAGCGAAAGCCTGGGCAATTCCATAGCCAACACCCTTACCGCCACCGGTAATAATGGTTACATTGTCTGCTAGTTTCATTTTTGATATTCCTTTGAACCTGAAAATATTATAGAATCTGTATCACAAAAATAAAAGAAAAATGTATCATTAAACATCAGGTTACAATCTTCTTAGGTAATCATCAAAAGCCTTTAGATTCTTAAAAAACACAAATTTCAAGTCTAATAAAATGTTTTTAATTAGATTTTATAAAGATTTTTCCATAATAGTAAAGAAAAAAATTTAGAAAAGATAGGTCTATTATGTTGTAAAAATTATTATCCATTTCATTATTTGTGTCACATCTAAATATATAAAGTGTTCCAAGTTCTTTATTTTTTATTTAATTTCTCTTACTTAAAAATTAAGACTTTGTAAAAATATCAACAGTACCTATTTGTTTAATAATTATTTTTTGTCCTAAAATGTTTATAAGATGTTGTTATTAAGTTCTTTAATAATAGAAAAGGTTTGGAATTTCAAAAAAAGAGAATAAAGAATAAATTCTATTTATTAGCTTTTTATCAGTTTTATTTCTAATATTGAAAAGTTGAGTATTGTTTTTATAGACGATGACTCAATTACTTTTTATCTGCTAGTCAGTAAATTCACTCCAATTCAAATTAGGTTCCTAGATTACCAGAATAGCAATTCCTCAGAAATTTATAATAATGTTAATTTTTGACATATACCTCAAAGAATTTATACAAACAACAAAAAAAGGAAAAACCAGCAAAAAAAATAGATGCTGTACGCATCTAAGTTTTCTGCTTTTTACTAGAATCCAGTCCTACTTATTCAAGACGAGTGAACCAT
>JBAXZU010000100.1:0-6590 GCA_041670225.1 Bacilli bacterium
AATCTCAGAAGATGGTGATGTCACTCAGCCTATGGAAAAATCCTATCGGGAATTTGTTGCTTCTTCTTTTGGAGTCAGCCATTACCGTCAGTTCTTCCATGTCCTGCTCTCATTAAATGAAGGAAGTGTCCTTTTCCATTGTGCCGACGGAAAAGACCGGGCCGGAATAGCAGCAGCCCTCATTCTTTTAGCTTTAGGTGTCAGCAAAGAAGATGTCATCTATGACTATCTGAAAACCAATGAATACACCAATCAGAAGGCTTTGAACCGTGAGGATTACTTACGTAACGAAGCCAAGATAACCAACGAAAAAGTCATCCAGTCAGTCAAGATGTTAGCCGGTGTCAAAGAAAACTGGCTCTTAGCTGCCCTGGATGAAATTGATAAAACTTATCAGGGTATTGATAATTATCTTCATCATCAGATGGAATTATCCGATGATGATTTACAAAAATTAAGAGATAAATTCCTCGACTAATAACTAGCTATCGAAAGATAGCTTTTTTTATAAAAATCATAAAACAACTTACATAATAAAACAAAAACTGCCAAGACACTTTGATAAGTGCCTTGGCAATATTATTTAGTATTCAACAACGTTAATATTTCTTAAAAGAATATTCTTAGTTTTTTCATCAGAGCAGGTAGCTAATTTTGTGGCAGAGACAACGGATATCCATTCCTGAACATACTGAACAGCGATATCGCTCTTCTTACAGAATTCTTTAAGATATTCCTTAGCTTCCTTTTCACTTCCATCAAGAGTGAAAAGAAGATAAGACATAGCAGCATCAGCAGAGGCATTTCCTCTGGTGGCATGAGCCCAGTCAAGAAGGAAACTATTGCCATTATCATCTATGATGACATTGTGAAGAGCAACATCACCATGGCAGAACTTATAATGGTTTGGCATCTTTTCTAATCTGGTATGAAGATCAAATCTAGTAGTAGCATCCAGACCGGATTTTGAAATATAGGAATTGAGTTTATCCTTAAGCTTTGGAAGCTTAAGATTGTCACTGGTAACGGCAAGAACACGAAGCTGAATTTTGACTAATTCAGTAATGTATTTCTTTTCATTATCCTTGTTTTCAGCTAACAGATCAGCTAAAGTCTTTCCCTTAATTTCTTCACTGGAGATAGCCCAATCATTTCCGACTGGGAAGACATCATAAACTTTCGGAGCCGGAAGTCCGCATTCAAGAGCGTATTCCTGATTCATAGCTTCTTTAAGAACATCACTGGCAGAATACTTTTCGGAAGAGAAAACCTTAGTGACTACGCCATCCTTCTTATAGATTTTCTTGCTGTTTCTTTCCAAAAACAACACACCTAAATCTTTTTCGGTTTTATTTGACATTATCAATTCCTCTTTTCTTATTTAGACTGATACTTTTTATTATACTCTTCTTCGCCAAAATATGCCTTAAGATAGAGTTCTTTGATTTCCGAGATAAGAGGATAACGGGGATTAGCACCAGTGCACTGATCATTGAAGGCAGCTTCGCTCATTTCATCAAGTGAGGCTACAAACTTTTCTTCGTCAATACCGGCTTCCTTGATGGTTAAAGGCAGTTCGATATCTTTCTTCAGGTCATCAATCTTCTTCAGAAGCTTATCAAACTTTTCCTCATCGGTCTTGCCACTGATACCAAGCATAGTGGCAATTTCAGCATAACGGGCAAGAGTATGCGGATACTTATACTGAGGGAAAGTACCCATCTTAGTCGGCTGTTCACCGGCATTGAACTTCATGACTTCATCAAGCATTAATTCAACACAGATTCCGTGGGGTAAATGATGGTAAGCACCAAGCTTATGGCCACAGGAATGATCAATACCTAAGAAGGCATTGGCAAAGGCAATACCGGCCATAGTAGCGGCATGAGCCATATGTTCTCTGGCTTCCGGATCAGATGATCCATTATGATAGCATCTAGGAAGATACTTAAAGATTTCTGAAATAGCTTCCTTGCAGATACCATCAGTAAAGGCAGTGGCATACATTGAAGCATAAGCTTCCATGCAGTGAGTGAGAGCATCAATACCAGAAGCTTTAGTCAGTCCCTTAGGGATGTTAAGCATCAAATCAGAATCAATGATAGCCATATTAGGCATAAGTTCATAATCAGTAATAGGATACTTGGTTCCATCATTCTGGTCGGTAATGATAGCAAAAGGAGTGACTTCAGATCCAGTACCGGCAGTAGTAGGAACACAGACAAGCATAGCCTTCGAACCCATCTTGGGGAAGTTGATGACTCTCTTTCTGATATCCATGAAATCCATGGCCATATCAGCAAAGTTGACTTCCGGATGTTCGTACATAACCCAAGCAATCTTACTGGCATCCATCGGAGAACCACCGCCTAAAGCGATAATGCAGTCAGGATTGTAGAAATTGCAGAGATTAACACATTCTTCGGCACAGGCCAAAGTCGGATCCGGTGCAACATTGGAATAGACTTCAGTTTCAATTCCTAAACTATTAAGAGTATCAGTAAGCTTCTTAGCCATACCGGAAGTGAAGAGGAATTTATCAGTGACAATTAAAACCTTCTTACGATTATAGACTGACTTGAGTTCTTCAAGAGCGCTGGAAAGGCATCCAGGCTTGAAGAAAATCTTACTAGGTGTTCTGAACCAAAGCATGTTTTCTCTCCTTATTGCTAAAGTCTTGATATTGAGAAGATTCTCAATTCCAACCTGACCGGAAACAGAGTTTCCGCCCCATGAACCACAGCCTAAAGTCAAGGATGGCTTAAGCATGAAGTTATAGATATCGCCGATACCGCCTAAAGAGGAAGGAGTGTTGACTAAAAGACGGCAGGCCTGCATTCTGTTTTTGAACTTATCAATAAGATCCTTATGATTAAGTTCGTCGACATATAAATCAGCTGTATGTCCCCAGCCCTGAGTAAGAAGAGTTTCAGCCTTATTAAGAGCATCATCAAAGTCATCAGCCTTATATAAAGCAATAACTGGGCAAAGCTTTTCATGAGCAAATTCTTCGCTTCTGTCAGTCTTTTCAACTTCGCCGACAAGTATCTTGGTTTCTTTAGCAACAGTGAAGCCGGCCATCTGAGCGATTTCCCAGGCTGGTTTTCCGACAATCTTAGCATTAATGGAACCATTGACAATAATAGTCTGCCTGACCTTGTTGAGTTCTTCTCCCTTAAGGAAATAGCAACCACGGTATTTAAGTTCTTCCTTAACCTGAGAATAGACACCTGCTAAAGCGATAATAGAGTTTTCAGAAGCACAAATCATGCCGTTATCAAAAGTCTTGGAATGAATGATAGAAGAAACAGCCATTTTAACATCAGCTGAATCATCAATAATTGTAGGGGCATTACCAGGGCCGACACCAATGGCAGGTTTACCAGAGGAATAGGCAACAGTGACCATACCTGGGCCACCAGTAGCCAAAATGCAGTCGCAGGACTTCATCAGCTGACTAGACAACTCAATAGAAGGTTCACTGATCCAAGCAATGATATCCTTTGGGGCACCAGCCTTAACGGCAGCCTCTAAAATGATTTCAGCAGCATGGATGGTGCAGTCCTTAGCACGTGGATGAGGAGAAAAGACAATACCATTTCTGGTCTTGAGGGCCAAAAGTGATTTAAAGATGACAGTGGCAGTCGGATTAGTAGTTGGAACAATACCAGCCAGAATTCCTAAAGGCTCAGCAATACGCTGATAGCCCATATCATCATTTCTCTCTAAGACATCACAGGTCTTGCTGTTCTTATAAGCATTATAAATATATTCAGCAGCAAAATGATTCTTCATTACCTTATCTTCAAGAATGCCCATGCCAGTCTCGCTGACAGCTTCCTTAGCTAACGGAATACGGGCCTTATTGGCTGCAATAGCGGCAGCCTGGAAAATCTTATCCACCTGTTCCTGAGTATAAGTAGAATACTCTTTCTGAGCGGCTCTGACTTTAGCAAGCAGTGAATTAAGATTCTGACTTGCAAGTTCTTTTCTTTCAATATCTTCCATAGATGATATTTACCTCCGATTTATGGCTCAATTATAATAAAAACGCTCATTTTTGTAAAGCCAAAACGTGCAAAATGATTATAAAAACGATATAAATGCGCATTATATGCGCTATTTATGAACAAAAATTCCTTTTTTAATGCGTATATCTCAATTAATGTGCAAGCAATATTTTTCAAAAAAAATAAAAAATGCTAGGAAATATCCTAGCATCCGATTTCAGATTTAAGTTTTTCAAACAAAGCAGTACAGCCGAATTCAATTTCCGCATAAGCTTTAGCAAAATCCCTGGAATGATAAGGGTCAGACAATTCACCTGGCTGAGAAGTAAAATCAAGTAAACGGTGAATTTTTGATTTATCCTTCAATATCAATAACCGGGAAAGAAGAAGCTTATTGTAGTTCTCCATGATAATGACATAATCGGCGGAATCATATTCAGCTTTTGTCAGCGGCTTAGCCACCTTTGAATCACTATAAGGAATACCATGAATATCCATCTGTTCTTTAGCCAAACGATAGATAGGCTGTCCCTTAGTTGCAAAAATGCTAGCCCGCGAATAAATATCGAACTTATCAGTAAGCCCAGCTTGGCTGACTAAGTTCTTTAAAACAAATTCAGCTGTTGGTGAGCGGCAGATGTTGCCTTCACAGATAAATACGATTCTAAGCATATGGGCCCTTCTATTTAATACTGTTTCTTTTTCTTATAGTAGTAACGATAGGAATCAGTAGTGGAATCAGATCCCTCAAAATCAGTAGCTTGAGTTACAACAACACCGATAACATTGACGCCATTGCCTCTAAGTGAGGAAACACTGGCCTTAATGTTCTTTTTCTTGGTGATATGCTGGGCAGCGACAAAGATATATCCATCAACAAGTCTGGCAGCCAAAGTAGCATCAGTGACAAGGAGAACAGGGGCACTATCAACAAGAATATAGTCATAACGTTTTCTTAATTCAGCAAATAATTCATCAAGCTTTGGAGAAGACAGAATCTTAGTTGGGAAAGGTGAGATGGTTCCGGAATTGATGACATCAACATCCTTTTCAGTGTGAACAATAATATCATCCAGACTGACTTCGCCAGTGACATATTCAGTAATGCCGACTTTGTTTTCCAAATGATAGAAATGATGAATGGAAGGTCTTCTTAAATCAAGGCTGACAATGATGGTTTTTGCACCACGGAAGGCATAGATATTAGCCATATTGGCAGTAAGAGTAGACTTACCTTCGGATTGGATTGAACTAGTAACACCAATGACTTTGACGGGATGATCAGGATCAGATAAAGAAAGGTTAGTCTGAAGCTTCTGAATTGCTTCAGAGGCAATACAAGAATAATTTCTAATCAAAGTAACCTGATTTGCCTGATTATTCTTTTTATTAAACATTTTTGGTTTCCTCCTTCTTTGACTCATCCTCATCTTCACTAAGAAGCGGAATAGTACCAATAACCTTAAGTCCGGTTATTGACTCAATGTCTCTGATAGAACCAATCTTGGTAGAACATAATTCAAAGATGATTCCATAAAGAATTCCAAGAACAAGACCAATAGCGGCACCAGCTCCGATAATAACAGTAGCGCTGGTAGAAGTATCGGAAATATCATCTTTAGTTGGAGTACTAGTGACAAAAATACGATTTTTCAAGAAAGTATATCTTGAATCAGTACTGATGGTTGAAAGAGCTGTTTGTAAGGTAATGGAAACCAAATCAAGAGTGAAATCCTTATCAGAAGTGTTGGCAGTGATATCAACATATAAGGATTTTTCCAGAGAAGTGTAAGTTCTGGCACTGGCGTAGACCAGTTTCTTAATCTGAGAAACCTTATAATTTGAGGAATACTTGGCATTGACTGACTCAGTGACAAGAGTCATGATTGGAGTATCATTAATAGTATCACGGGCACTGATAACATAATTGAAGGAATTAAGGAAATCAGTAGTAGTAACAGTGCTGGTCTTAGTGTCGTCATCTGAATTTGAATCATAAACAATAATAACGGAGCCAGAAGCAGACCAGACTGGTTTCTTCAGTCCTAAGCCGTAAACTCCTCCTCCTAAGGCACAAACGACAAAAATAATAACTAAACCAATCCAATGTTTAGTTATCATGTGCCAAATATCAGCAAGGGATAACCCCTCTTTCTCTTCTTCCTGTTCTTCCGAAAAATTTTTTTGGTCCTTTTCTTGGGTCATAACTGTCCTTTCTATATAGATGTAGTTGAAAAATGATTGCAAAGTCTAATTATAATACCCCAATTGGAAAGGTTTTTCAACCTTTAAAACCATTGCCAAATAAAAGAATGATTAATATAAATATATTTTAGTTATCAATTGTTCAAATATAAAAAAATAAGGTATTTTTTTCGTAACGATATCTGTAAGAATTAAACTTCTTAAATAAAAAAATCTAATTGATTATTTTAATCAAATTGAGCAAAGTATTTTTTTGCTATTTGCCAAAAAAATATCAGATTTATATATTTTTTACCTGACTTTAAGTATAATTATGAGGTAACACATCCATAATTGCTCTATATTGCAATGTTTTTCAAATTTTTATTGAATAAC
>JBAXZU010000101.1:0-6434 GCA_041670225.1 Bacilli bacterium
AGAGCGTGCTTGTATCCTCGATAGACAACAGAAATGCCAAATCTACGGGACTAAGTAAGAACAAATTCTGCATCATAATGACGACGGATAAGGGCCGAGAGGTGATCATACCTAACCGCACCTGAAAGCCTGAGGGCGAGAAGATTGTAAGTTCTCTAAAGGATAATATCATGAACGGGTCGACTGTCATCGATGATGGTGAAAGGATCCACAGTGTACTCCGCAAAAGGATTGGGCTAAGTAGAATCTGCCACAGTATAGCGGAAACTCACGGTCTTAGCGATAAGGGCAACCTGCTTGAGCTGATTAACAGGTTCACCGCTGTTTCAAGAGGTTCATGCAATGCCAAGTAAGCTATGATAGGGCTGGAATCCAGGACTGGTGTAACCTTTTGCCTTCGTCTGAAACCAACACGGAGACATCCCGTTGATGGTTAAGGACATTCTGAGCATGCCAATTTAGTGCAAAAATGTCATAAGATACCGGTCTTCATGAGGCGAAAAGCTATAGACTATCATGTTTGGGCATCACACGTTTGCAAACAAATGCCATTGTTTAAATATAGTATATCTAATTAATAAAGTATATATATAGATTTACAATAACTATTATTTTAATTATAATTACTTTATCTTTGAGGAGAGGATTATGTTTAATAAAAAAAACATTGTTGCTTTGCCAGCTCTTTCCATTCTGCTTTGCTCAGCGTCTCCATATAACGTCTATTCAAGTTTAACTAAAAATAGTTTTACTGTTGTCGAGGTTATATCCAAAGGTTATCAAAATAATCAGGTTTTATCAAATGTTAAGCAATTAGAAGCTGCATCTATTTCAGTTGACTACGAATACTATCAAATGGGGAATAATACGGTTTTGTTAACTAATTATGTTCCTGCTTATCAAGTTATTTATAAAGCTGAAATTTATTTAAACAACAAAGTTCAATATAAAGGTGGGATTTTTAATTGGCTTGATGGTGAACATCCTGCTTACATTAATTCATTGCTTGTTAATGCTTCATTTGAAGGAGTTACCAATGTGAATAAGGCTTATCAAACACCATATTCTGTTGATGGTTTTGAAATAAAAATTGCTGACCGTGTTAATCCTTTTGACCCAGAAGAAGATTCAATTTATAATTCTTTTTCTGGTGTTCATGGTCCTTCATTTCTATTCACAACGGCTGCATCTCTGAATTCTAGTTCGTATTATTATAATTCCATTAGTATATGCAATGTTTCAGACCTAGTCTTTGATTCACGCTTATGTGCAATATTAAAAACATCTAGTTCTTTATCAAATAAAACGCAGTCATTTTCACAAGAATTTCTTTATGGCCATCCAGTTGATAAATATGATGGGACTGTGCTGAAAGATAAGAGAGAATATTTTTCAGGACCTTGGAATATCGAAAAAGGAGGTCCTGACTCAAATCCTTTTATTTTTAGAATCTATGGTTCTTTTGGACTAGAATCTGCAACCAAGCCAAGTAAAATGAAGTTAGCTTTTACAATGAATACAACCTATGGGTCAGCTGTCGTTTCAGATAATTTTACAAATGATACAAGAATTTCATTTTAATTAACATGATTGAAATTAAAGATCTTACCAAAGTTTTTGATAACCATGTCGTTCTCGACAATATTTCCTTTGTTTTACCTGATAATGGCTTAGTCTATCTCGAAGGTGAGAACGGCTGCGGAAAGACAACCCTTCTGAATATTATTGACTCACTTGATAACAATTATCAGGGAAGCGTTCTTTTCAATTCCAATGAAATGAAGTCACTTAACGATAAGCAAAGAGCCTATATCCGTGGAAATGATATTTCCTATGTTTTTCAGAAACATAATCTGATTAACTATCTGAATATTGATGAAAACATCAACCTGGAAAAGATTCTTAGGCATGAGGATTATCAGGCTTCAGATGATCAGAAATGGTTTCCCCTTTCTGAGGGCCAACAGGAACTTGTTGCCTTAAAAAGAGGCCTTAAGGAAGGAAAGAAAATCTATCTGCTTGATGAAGTTACAACTAGTCTTGATACTGTAAATAAAGTCAAGCTTCTTGATCAAGTGAAGAAACTTGCCAAAACAGCCTTGGTTATCATGGTCTGCCATGACCATGATATTAAAGGAATCTGCGATATTAACATTAAGATTGTCAAAGGAAAGCTTTCGGTTATCAAAGAAGCAGCGGTGGATACTGAAAAAAACGAAGCGACTGAAACCATTCCGACTAAATTTAAGTCTAAGAAGCATATTCGTCTTTTCCTCAGGGAATATTTCAATAACGGAATTCTGCATTTTCTGAATATCTTATCTGCGGTGATGATTCTGTTTTTTGCCTGGTTGGGCGTAAGTGCTGCCCATTCTGATACCTTTTTTCTGGCTCTGCAGTCTTTCCCTGATAATTCCCTGATTTCTTTTTCGGAAAGACATGCGGTTTCTCAAAAAGATATTCTAGAAATGTTTCCTGACAATGTCTTTGCTGAGGTTTCATCTTTTGACAAAATGCTGGGTTATTCATCAAATGTTCCTGATGACGGCCAGGTTCACTGTAATTCCAAGACCAAAAAGGAAAAGTCAATGTATCTTAGGGATGGAAACTACATTGATCATAATGGGGTTTCCTATTCTGTTAGTGTTGATGATGACATTCAGGCTAATCTATTTCTGATATATGATGCCAATAACGGAGTCATTAAACCGGCAGATGATTTAAATATGTTTCCTAATGGCCGATATTACAATGTTGTCCATAATCTTATCCGTGATGAGAATCATTATGGATGTTATTATTCTCTGGGCGGAGTTGATTTTATTGATGAGGAATTTTATCATTCGAGATATGGGAAAACTCTTGATTTTGAATTAAAGGATGACACCATTTACTCTTACCGCTGTGATTTTAGCGAAAACCAGGAAATTTCTTTTGAATACAGTGACTATAATAATATCAATGAGGAATATTGCAGTAATCTAGCAGAATTGTTCCCGTCGGGTGCTAAAATCGGATTTATTGATGATCCTAATCTAGTTAAGTCCCTTCCGATGTCCACTACTTTTGTCGTTTCCGACAAATTCATGAAAAAGATTATTGATGACCAGCCTATAAAAAAATCCCTTTTCATCTCTCTTCATTCCAATAGGTGGTCTATCCTCTCCTATATGGCTTTTCATAATTTTTCACTTTCTGGTGCAACCATAAGGGATACTACCAATGCTATCAGCAATTACAATAAGATTGTTGCTTATAATACGAATCCGGCTAATTTCAATTCTTATAATATCTTTGCCTATTTGATGCCGGTGATCTTATTGCTGATTGAAATCACTGTTCTTTTAGGCCTTATTTATCTTAATCAGAAAAATGACCATATCCTTATTTCATTGGGACTGACAGGAAAACAGGTATCAAGATGGCATGTTCTTGAAATTCTGGCGGATGTCATTTTGGCAATGATCATCAGCGGAATTCTCTGTTTTGCCTTTGTTACGGTAAGCAATGCCTTTTCCTTTTTAACTACGGCAGTGTTTTTCTCGGTTCCCTGGCTGCTTGTTATTGCTATCAGCTATATCCTGGTTTTGGAACTTACATGGAGGCTAAATGACAGAAAATGAAAAAGTTTTACTTGAAATGGTCAGTTAAGACTCTTAAAAGTGAATTCCTGATCTTTGTAGTGACATCTGTTTTCACAGCCGTGATTTTTGTTCTTTTTTCGTTTTTTGCTTTTGATTCGGCAAGGATTGATCATTTCTATGGCGTTCCTAATGATATCCCTTATTTTGATCGGGCCGCCTTTACTAACTGGGGTGTCATTGGAATTACTAAGCAGTCCTATCTTTTCTCGATGATATTCATGATTTTCTCACTTCTGATTGTTTTCATTCTTTCCGGTTTTCTCTCCTATAAAAAGAATTCCGGAGACATCTTTCTTCTGAGGGTCAAAGGCTATTCTAAGCTTCAGTCTCAGTATTCTTTTCTTTTGGTCCGGACGTTATTTGAGATTATTTCTTTATTACCATCCTATATCCTTTATTATTTAGCTATTCTGATCATTGATTATATTGCCGGAACTAAAATGCCGCTTCTCATCTTCGAATCACAAACTATCATGTTTTCGTTAGGATTTGTGATTGCTTTTTTCCTGATTAATTTCCTTTTTTCCAATCTTCCATATAATGAGCGCAACATCATCAGATATATGAGGAACAAATATTAATGATAGAATTAAATAATTTATGCCGGAACTTTAAGTTTAATCAGGTTTTGAAGGGAATTACCTATTCTTTTCCGGACCATGGTTTTTATCTGCTGACAGGTGATAACGGCTGCGGAAAAACAACCTTACTATATATATTAGGAGGCTTTGATTCCCTATATACCGGAGAATGCCTTTTGGATCATCAGGAACTAAAATCCCTTTCCTATCGGAAGAAGAGCGCTATCCGGAAACAGTCAATCGGATATGTGTTCTCCAAAGGGAATTTATTCAGTTTCCTGAATGCCGAAGAAAACCTGAATTTTGGTTTGGACCAGAAAATCAAGAACCCAACTGCTGCAAAGGATAATCAGGATATCCGGACTCTCAGCGGAGGAGAAGAAATGATCTTATCCCTGACTAATGAATTCGAAAAGAAAAAGAAAGTCTATCTGCTGGATGAAGTTACTTCTTCTTTGGATTCAGACCATGTGAAAGAAATACTTTCCTTAATCAAGAAATCAGCTGAAGAAAGTCTCATTATCATGGCAACCCATGATGAGCGGGTTTTTGCTGAAGGAAGTATTCTTGAAATCTCTGACGGGCGGATAAAGGAAGTAAACAAGTAAGTCGTCCGGAAACCGAAAACGCCTGAAAACCCTGTCCACTAACCCGGGCGTTTATTTTTCTTCAAAAAACCATTGACTCTTAGATTGCAAGCGACTATAATTTCTTTTGTCTATGTGCGGGGCTAGTCCCGTTCTTTTTATGGAAAGAACTGGAAACACCCGGTAGCGTGGACAATAGGTTAAGGATTTATTAAAAATTCTTGGAGGAAAAAGAATGCCTACAATTAATCAGTTAGTTCGTAAAGAGAGACAACAGGCTCTCTACAAGTCCAAGGCTCCGGCTCTTGGCAAGAGATGGGATTCTCTTAACAAAAAAGAGAAGATGATCCCAGCTCCTCAGAAGAAGGGTGTTTGCACCCGTGTCGGTACTATGACTCCTAAGAAGCCTAACTCTGCTGCCAGAAAGTACGCCAGAGTCAGACTTTCCAATGGTTATGAAGTTACTGCCTATATAGGCGGTGAAGGTCACAATCTTCAGGAGCACAAAGTCGTTTTGATCCGTGGCGGCCGTGTCCGCGATTTACCTGGTGTCAGATATCATATCGTTCGTGGCGCTATGGAATGCTTCGGTGTTGAAAACCGTAAGCAGGGTAGATCTCTTTATGGAACCAAGAGAGATGGCTCCATCCAGAAGAAGTAAGGTAAGGAGAAACAATCATGCCAAGAAAAAATGGTTCTGTAGAGAAGAGAGACGTTTTACCGGATCCAATCTACAATTCAAAGTTAGTTACCCGTCTTATTAATCGTATTATGTTAGACGGAAAGAAGGGCACTGCTGAGACTATTCTCTATGGTGCTTTCGATAAGGTTGCCGCTAAGACTGGTAAGCCAGCTCTTGAAGTCTTCACTATTGCTTTAAACAACATCATGCCTGAAGTTGAACTTAAGGCCAGACGTGTTGGTGCTTCAAACTATCAGGTCCCGATCGAAGTCGCTCCTGAAAGAAAAGTTACTTTAGGTCTCAGATGGTTAGTCACTTATTCCAGACTCAGAAATGAAAAGTCTATGACTGACAAGCTTGCCGGAGAAATCATTGATGCCGCTAATGGCACTGGTGGTGCTGTCAAGAGAAGAGATGATATGCATAAGACTGCTGAAGCTAATAAGGCTTACGCCCATTACCGTTGGTAATCGGATCCGAATACTATAAATAATTAATAAATAGGAGGAAACCACATGGCTATGGATGATGATTCCGCGATGGTATCGACTTATAAGTCAGTACCTCTTGAGAAAGTTAGAAACATCGGCATTATGGCTCACATTGATGCTGGTAAGACTACTACTAGTGAGCGAATTCTTTTCTACACCGGAAAGACTCATAAGATTGGCGAAGTCCACAACGGCGGCGCCTCAATGGATTTCGATGAACAGGAACAGAAGCGTGGTATTACTATTTACTCCGCTGCTACTACCTGTATGTGGAAAGAATACCGTATCAACCTTATCGATACTCCAGGACACGTCGACTTCACTGCTGAAGTTGAACGTTCACTGAGAGTTCTTGATGGAGCTGTCTGTGTTCTTGATGGTAAGAATGGTGTCGAACCTCAGACTGAAACCGTCTGGAGACAGGCTGATAAGTACGACGTTCCTCGTAT
>JBAXZU010000102.1:0-6337 GCA_041670225.1 Bacilli bacterium
CCAATTTTGCTTTATTGGTTTCACATAAATTCACTGCCCCCTTTGCTGATCCTAACCAGTTTGCAAAAGATATTGCTTCCTTAGGAAACCGTTTATCATGCGGAAGCGTCATTATTCAGAAATATGGTGATTTAATCCGTGGAAGAAGATCAACTCCGGAAAGAATCAACAAAGGATTCATTACTCCTACCTTAAAAGAAGCTGTTCCGGGTGACTTAGGATTATGTCTGCCCTACAAGACTCTCCGTTCAATCATCGATATGATTCAGGCTCTGGATAAGGTCACTCCCGGCTTAGCCACTGAACATACTCTTCTTTATGGTGTTGAGGCAAAGTTCTATTCTGCCCGTCCAGAAGTTTCTGAGGGATTGGAATTAGCTCATTTGAAACATTGCTATTGCGGTGGAGATGGAGCCGGAATCACCCGTGGCTTAGCCCAGGCCGGTGCCAGCGGTGTTCTCATTGCTGAAAAGATACTTTCTGAACAGTTCTGAAATCAATAAAAAGAGGTCATCATGAAATATAATACAATTTCAGTTGAAGGCAGTCAGTTCGGAGATGAAGGAAAAGGAAAACTTACCGATTATTTAGCTACTCAGGCTGATATGGTGGTACGTTACCAGGGTGGAAATAACGCCGGACATACCGTTGAAATCAACGGTGTCAAACATGCCCTCCGTTCTCTTCCTAGCGGAATTTTCAATTCTAATGTCACCAATGTCATAGCCAATGGTGTCGTCTTAAACCCCTTTGCTTTCCTTGACGAACTTGATGAAAACATCAATTCCGGATTGAAATCCTACAAATTGGCAATTTCTAATCGCTGTCATTTGATTATGCCATCTCACATTGCCCTTGATGGTGCATTCGAAGAAGTTCTCGGAAACAACAAAATCGGTACCACCAAACGTGGAATCGGTCCCTGCTATTCAGATAAAGCCCGACGTATCGGAATAAGAGCTGGAGATCTTCTCCATCCTGAATATCTGAAAGAAAGACTCCATGGTCTTTTAGCTATTGATAACACCGAGCTAAGAGCCTTAGGAAAAGAAGAAATTGATGAAGAGGATACTTATCAGCGTCTTCTTAAGGCAGCCGAGAGACTTAAGCCGTTCATCTGCGATACATCACTTCTTATCAATGACTTCATCAATCAGGGAAAAAAGGTCGTCTTTGAAGGAGCCCAAGGCTCACTTCTTGATTTAGATCATGGAACCTATCCCTTCGTTACTTCTTCTTCACCGACTTCAATATCTATTCCGGTCAATGCCGGAATTGCTCCCAACCGAATCAATAAAGTTTTGGCAATCATGAAGGCCTATATGACAAGGGTCGGATCAGGCCCAATGCCCAGTGAACAGGATAATCTCTGGGGAAATACTATCCGTGAGAAAGGCCATGAATATGGCGTTGTCACCAAGCGTCCAAGAAGAGTGGGCTATCTTGATTTAGTCTTATTAGGATATACCTCCATGGTCAGCGGAGTCACTGATATTGCTGTCACCCTCTTTGATGTCCTGATGAATGTCGAAGATCTGAAAATCTGCGTGGCTTACCAGCTTGACGGCAAGGAAATCACTTATGTTCCCGCCAGTGAACCTGAATATGCCCGCTGCATCCCGGTCTATAAAGAGTTCAAGACAATTCCCGAATATGACACAACTAAAATTAAATGCTTCGAAGATTTTCCTAAAGAAGCTCAGGATTACCTCTCCTTCATTGCTGAATATCTGAATGCTAATATCTCAATTGTCGGACTTGGTCCTGACCGTGATGAGACCTTAGTCTTACGTAAACTATTTGATTAAAAAATCAGGAACGCTTCGGCGTTCCTTTTTTTGATATGAGAAAAGCCATGCCCGAAGGCATGGCTTGATAATTTTAGAAAATACCTTTTTCAAGAAGCTTTTTTCGGTAGATATCAGAGGAGGCATAATCCTTAGCATCCCTGGCATCATTGTAGGCTTGGAAATTTTCTCGGTCTTCCTGAGTCAGTTCTTCGGCCTGGAAAACCAAACCCAGAATTGAAGTAATCTTTCCGAAAGTGAAGATAAGAGAAGCTAGTCTAGTAAGGTCAGCATCCTTCTTCATGGTCAGAAGATTAATTTCTTTCAGTTCCCGTTCGATAACAGTCATGCAGTTTGAAACATTGAGATCATCAGCAAGAGCAGTCATAGCTTCCTCATAATCCTTTTCATCCAAACCAGCCACGGCCACATTATTCAGAGCCAATTTATAATAAGCCTTCTTATAACTTGAAAGATACTTATTAACCTGCTTATCAGCATTATCAAGATTTTCCTCAGTGTAATTGACAGGTGCACGGTAATGAGTGGTCAAGAAGAATAAGCGAACCGCATTTCCGCTATGGCGAGTCAGAACATCCTTAGCCAAAATAGAATTTCCAAGACTCTTAGACATCTTGATTCCATTGGTAAGAAGGAAGCCGACATGCATCCAATAATTAGCTAAATGAGTGTGATTACAGGCCATTGACTGTGCCATCTCATTTTCATGATGAGGGAATTTTAAGTCAAATCCACCGCCATGAATATCAATTAATGGCTTCTTGAATACTTTATTAACCATAACAACACATTCAGTGTGCCAGCCCGGTCTTCCCCGGCCAATGACAGTATCAAACTTAATGCCGTCATCATCAGTGAGCTTCCATAAGGCAAAATCAAGTGGGTTCTTCTTATTGGAATTGACATCAATTCTCGAACCGCTTTCCAAATCATCAATTTTCTGTTTGGATAATTCACCATAGGTCTTATCGCTGTCAATCGAGAAGAAGATATCGTCGCCTGATTGATAAGCAGAACCATTATCCATCATTTCCTTAATGAAAGAAGCCATGGTATCAATATATTCACTAGCTTTAGGATGATCATAAAGAGGAAGAATATTGAGTTTTCCAAGACAATCTTCATAGGCCTTGATGTAAAAAGAAGTCAGTTCTTTCTCGGATTTGTTTTCTAACTTGGCCTGCTTGATGATTTTGTCATCAATATCTGTGTAGTTAGAAACACACTTAACCGAATAACCGCATTCTGTAAGAAATCTAGTCAGCAGATCAAAAGTGACAGTCGGACGGAAATTTCCTAAATGGACATAATTATAAACGGTTGGACCGCAATAATAGATATCAACATTATTTGAATCAATCGGAACAAATTCACGGATTTTGCCCTCATGGGTATCATATAGTTTAACGGTTCTTGGCATTAGATGGCCTCCTTTTTATCAATCGTACGTTCCAGGTTCTGAAGCCTATAAAGATTATAATAGTTTTTCTTCATTTTAAGAAGCTCTTGATGATTTCCTTCTTCAATAATCTGTCCCTTAGAGACAACAAAGATATGATCAGCATTCTTAATTGTCGATAGACGATGAGCAACGATAATCATTGTTCCGATGCTTCTCATCTTTTCTAAGGAGGACTGAATAATATTTTCGGTTTCAGTATCGATATTGGCGGTTGCCTCATCGAGAAGAACGAGAGAAGGCTTATAGACTAAGGTTCTGGCAAAAGAAATCAGCTGTCTTTGACCGGCTGAGAAGTTATTGCCTCGCTCCGTAATCTTTTCATCATATTTATGAGGAAGCCTATCAATAAAGGTATCAGCACCTACTTCCTTGCTGGCTTCAATTACTTTCTCATCGGAGACTTTAGGATCATTAAGAGAAATACTTTCCTTAATACTGCCGCTGAAAAGGAAAACATCCTGGAGCATAACACCGACATTCCTTCTGAGGCATTTAAGAGAATAATCATTGACATCAACATCATCGATAAGGATCTTACCGGAATTAATAGAATAGATTCGGCTGATTAAGGAAATTATAGTGGATTTTCCAGCACCGGTAGCACCAACAAAAGCTACGGTTTTTCCTGGATAGATTACGAAACTGACATCTTTCAGAACGTAGTCAAGTCCATCCTCATATTTGAAATAGACATGTTGGAATTCGATTTTTCCATTGAAACGTTCAACATCAAGCTTGCCTTCTTCACAATCAGATTCCCGATTCATATCCATAACAAACTTTGTACGTTCAGCACTAGACATAATCGCCTGAAGAGAATTAAGCAGTTGAGTAATCTGCTGTACGGGCTGGAAGAACTGACTGGAATAAGAACAAAGCAGAGTGAAGCTTCCTATAGCAACAGCACCGGAAATAACCCCAGGAACTCCGAATCCGACAATAATCAATAAACAAGTCATCTGCAGGAAATACATAAACGGGTAATAAAGAGCGAATAGATTCTGAGAGTGGAGGAAGGAAGAGAAAATATTGTGATTCTTTTCATCAAATTCCAAAGCTTTCTTATCCTCTCGGTTATAAGTCTTAATGACCTTAATTCCGGAGAAAGATTCGCTGAGGAAAGAGTTCATCTGGGAAACAGACTTCTTTTCCTGACGGTAATAAACCCTGGCTTTCTTACGGAAGAAGTAGGAAAGAACAAAGACAATCGGTAAGAAGGCTAAGAAAATACATCCATAAACACCGACACGGAAGAAGGAAGCTGAAATAATGACAATCAAGGTCAGAATCTGTCTAAGAAAATTAGGAAGGAGATCAGAGAAGAAGGAAGAAAGATTCTGAGTATCATTGGTGACACGGGTGACAAAACTTCCGATTTTCAGTGTTTTCATCTGTTTCTGTGAAAGAGAAAGAACATGTTCAAACATTTGAATTCGAAAATCGCGGATAACTTTCTGACCAGCTTTTCTCAAGCCATAATTAACAAAAAATCCACCAATTGATCCAAAGAACCAAAATCCAGTATCCAAACAGATAAAAAGAATCATCATCGGCACAGCATTTTCTAAAGAAATGAGACCTTTCTGAAAATCAGTCAGGTCATCAATGATAAAGGAAAAAACCAATGGTTCCAGATTGAAAAGAAGATTAACGAAAATATCGGAAACCAGAAGAATAATAAAAGTAATTAAGTAAGGTTTGACATACTTAGCAAAACTTTTCATAACCAAAAAATCTTTAACAGAATATTTCTTGTTATAATCAGTTTCTTCAGTGAAAATTTCATCATTATCCATACTAAATCACCTCCTTCTCTAATTCCTGGAGCAGGCAAAGATCGTGATAAAGAGGGCAGTTTTCCTTTAAATCGGCATGCTTTCCCTGTCCGACAATTCTTCCCTGATCCATAACCAAAATCAAATCACAGTTTTCCAAAGCGGAGATTCTATGGGCAATAATGAAAGTAGTGATGGATTTCTTAGATTGGGTGATATTCTCCATGATTGACTTTTCCGTATTTGAATCAACAGCACTGAGGGAATCATCAAGGAAGAGAACATCAGGATTCTTATAAAAAGCACGGGCGATAGAAACTCGCTGTCTCTGTCCTCCGGAAAGGGTAGCTCCTCTTTCGCCAACCACAGTATCATAGCCTTCCTGGAAGGATTCAATATCTTTGTCAATACAGGCAAAAGCAGCCGCTTCTTTAATCTTATCCAGGTCATAATGACCGGGTTTTTGATCAGCAAAAGCAATGCTGTCTTTGATGTTTCCTGAGAAAAGAAATGATTCCTGGGTCACAAAGCCAATATGTTCACGGAGCTGACCGACTTTCCAATAATTAATATCGGTTCCATCAATAAAAATACTCTTTTTAGGAATGTTATACAGTCTCTGCATTAAGGATAGCAATGTTGATTTTCCGCTTCCGGTTCTTCCGATTATTCCGACTGTCATACCTTTGCTGACTTTGAAGGAAGCATCTTTGATGACCGGTTCCTTTCCGTCAGGATAAGTGAACCATAAATGTGAGAATTCAATGTTTCCCTGAATCGAATCATGGTCAATAGCATCAGGATCATCAACAATTTCCGGTTTTGAATCCAAAATTGTGGAAATACGTTTATAGGCACCGCTAGCCATGGAAATCTCATTGATCAGAATTCCGCCGGCAATCATCGGCCAGATCAAGGATTCAAAGTAACCAATATACGTATAAAAATCACCGGTAAGTTTCATATTACCTAAGAAAAACTTGTTTTCACCTAAGAAACCGAAAATACCAAAGGATAGCAATAAAGCGAACATTACTGTAATAAATAAATTGATACCGGCATCCAGCCAAGAAGAATAAACTAGATAACGGTCATTCTTCACTTCAGTATCCTTAGCTAATACGGAAAAAGATTTTTGTCTTTCCGGTTCTTTAAGGAAAGCTTTGACAACGGAGAATCCCTGAAGGTTTTCCTCAGTGAAATCACTCAGTGATTCAAAGGCATCAGAAGCAATCTTGTATCGCTTGGATTCACCCTTACCAATAAACCCACCGAAAATAACAAATATAATC
>JBAXZU010000103.1:0-6298 GCA_041670225.1 Bacilli bacterium
ACTAGCTTTTCTTCAATTGATTTGTTTGATTTCTTCAGATACTCCCGGAAGAAAGAAGGCAAACAGGAATCTAGCTTTTTTCGGCTGAAGGAAGAAGAAAGATTATAAAGAGGATCAAGAATAAATCTGAATTTGGCATTAGGATCTTTTCTTAGTTCTTGATTAATGAAAAGCGAGCAGTTAAAGATTGCGATTCCACTTAGTCCGTTTTCCTTGAAAAGGACTTCACCATTTTCTTCATAAAGAATATCGGAATCCTTCATTAGAGTAACCTTGGCCTTCAGTTTGTTTTTAATCAGAGAAGAAAAAATCTTTTCCTTGGTTATTACCGGACATAAACAGCTATGGAAAGGATAATATACTAAACCCAAGGAATCAATCAATTGATAAGTGAAATCATTTCGGTCATAGCTTCTTCCGCCAGTGGCAATGACTAAATCATTGTAGGAAAGAAGATAAGGCTTATTATTCTCATCGAGAAGCTCGACAGTCTTTCTTTGACTATTGACTTTTGTGGCAGTTGATTTCAGAATGGAAACCTTTTGTCTGCTGAGCTGAGAAGTAAGAGCATTATGAAGACACTCACTCTTATTAAAGAAAGGATAATATAGCTTTCCCTCAGTGGTATAGGCAAAATCACACTTGTTTTCCAAATAAGAAAGTGTTTCTTTGCCATTAGGGAAATTCAGTAAATCAGAATTGAAGAAATTTGCTCTTCCGTTTCCACTGACAAGGATTCTTTTTCCCAACAGAAAATGTCTGTCAGGTTTTTCAACAATCGTGACCTGCCGTTTTTCGGAAGCGATAAGACCGGAAAGAAGTCCCGCAGGACCGGATCCCAGGATTAAGACATCACAGAATTTTATCAAGGCTGTAGTCCTTTTCTTTTCTGGCTGGTTTAGCCTCATTTGTATAACCGGTGACTAAGGTATCACAGGGGATGAAATCAAAGTCAATATGGAGAAGTTCTTTTAATAAAGTGATTCCTTCAGGTGTAGAAAGCTTTTCTCTGGCACAATGAATCCAGCAGGCTGAAAGAGATAGTGATTCACAGGCTAAAAGCATATTTTCCATGGCTGCTCCAAGATCAAGTTCCAGATAATCATCTTCCTTAATGGCAAGACAAAGAACAATTGCCGGAGCTTGATAAAACTGATTTCCACCTAAGAAATCATTGATAGCTAAGAGAATTTTCTTATCTTTGATAGCATAGAAACATAAGGGCTGACGGTTTCTGGCCGTTGGAGCATTTCTGGCAGCCCTGATGATGCTCTGAAGATCTTCAGTACTCACTTCCTGTTCAGTAAAAGAACGGATGCTTTGCCTATTTTCGATTGTCTCCAAGGTTTTATTCATGCTTTCACCTCTCTTTTGAATATTATAAACGAATATGACTGGCTACGCCATAAAATGAAGATTAAAAAAGGATCCCGAAGGATCCTAGTTTTTTACTTAGCCTTCTTTTTCTTGGAAAGTTCTTCCCACTTAGCAAGATTTTCCTTCTTAAGATACTTAAGAAGTGACTTCTTCTTTGAGATGATGATATCCATACCTCTCTTGGAAGAATAATCATGAGGATTCTTGGTCATGTGTGAAGTAAGCTTCTCAATCTTCTTGTTGAGAAGAGCAATCTGAACTTCAGTAGAACCAGTGTCCTTTTCATTAATCTTGGCGCCAGTGATGGCAACGGTTTTTTCTTCTTTTGTTAAAGCCATAGTTTTAACCTCTTTCTTTCTGCTAGCAGTTTTCCAGTTTAGGGTGATTATGAGGTACAAGCCCGTAACCAGAAAAAGTCGCAATAATTATTATATAGAAATATGCTGATAATGCAAGTTTTTTCTAGAATTCCTTAATAAAATATTCAAAATAAGGTACCTGAGATGATTTTATCAAAGATTGGATTAAAAGCGGTCGGATTTAACTAAGGTTTTCCGGAAAACCTCATTCTGAAGTGTGTATCCGGCTTGTAGGAAAAGCTCAGAGAAATTCTGAAGATCTGTAGTAATGGTTAATGGAAGATGATTAGTTGCTAAACTCTTTTCAAAGGAATCAAGGAAGATAAGCTGTTCATTCTTTTGACATTCCGGAATGAATGCCAGTGATTTTATCCAAGCCTCTTCCCGGTCTTGACTAAGATGAACACTGATGTATCCTAAAGGCTTCTTGTCTTTTCTGATTAAGAAGTAGGAATCAGAAGGAGAGAATTCTTCATTTATTACTTGGCAGGACTTAGCTAAAGCGGCCACATCGAGAATATCATCCTTAGTGACTGCCTCCTTGATGAAAAGCCCATTGCCGGGATTGATTCCAATTCGGTCAAACCATAACTGGAAGCACTGGTAGTTGGTGAGCATTACCGAAAAATTACTGTAGGCATCGGGATGATCAACGAAAAAGTCTCCCAGCCATTTCTTGAAGAATTCACGCTGAGTGGTCTTGTCATTGCCGCAGAGGTTCTTGGTTATTGGCAGTTCCAATAATTCTGCATAATGAGAAATCAGATTTTCCCGGGCATAAATAAGTGGTCTGATGAAATCAATTCCGGCTTTCTCCAAATGCATTTTTGGTTCGAAAGTGTTAACTCTAGCTCCATAAGACATATTCATAAAGAGGGTGATGATGGCATCATCCATATGGTGGGCAAAAGCTACTTTGGTGAAACCCAATTCGTTTGCACATTTATTGATGACAGCTTTTCTCATTCTCGAGCAGATAGAACAGGGTAATAATCCTTTGGCGTTACGGTGCTGTTTGAGGATGTCATAGACTTCCTGACTGGGATAATTGATGTATTGGACACCTAAATCCGTGCAAAATCTTTCTACCGGAGAAAAATCAACCGATGGGAAGCCGAAATCAATATGGCAGGCAACAATAGTAAATTCTTTAGCTTTGAACTTCTGATATAGGGAAAGAAGCTTCAACAGTGCTAAAGAGTCTTTACCGCCGCTGATTCCAACCATAATCCTATCGCCGTTTTCAATCAAACCGAAATCGTAATCAGCTTTTCTTAAAGCGGCAAGGAGTTTTTTCTGTGTTTCTTTTAAATTTTCCATACCCAAAGATTATAAAATATTTTTCGCTTTCTTTCACTACATTTACATTATTTTACGTTATACTAACTAGGTATTATGAACGGACTTCTGAAAATAGACAAAGATGCTGATTATACCAGCCATGATATCGATAATATGGTCAAGAAACGCTTCAACCTTCCTAAAGTCGGACATTTAGGAACGCTTGATCCTTTTGCAACCGGACTTTTGGTGGTGGGAATCATGGAAGGCACTAAGGCCTTGAACCTGCTTGATGACTCCGTAAAAGAATACCAGGCCTCACTTCAGCTTTTCGAAGAAACAGACTCACTTGACATCACCGGCAATGTGACCAGAAAAGAACCTCCTCATTTTATATCTTTAGAAAGTGTTCAGGCGGCCTTAAAGAAGATGACTTCTTTGACCAGTCAGATTCCTCCCGCTTTCTCAGCCAAACATATTGATGGTGTCAGAGCCTATACTTTAGCTAGAAATGGTCAGGCGGTCTCTCTTCCCCCTAAAACTGTCAGGATTGAAAAATGTGATCTTTTATCATATGATCCTGAAAAAGGTATTATTGATTTTGTCTGTACAGTCTCTCGAGGAACCTATATCCGTTCTATCGGACGTGATATTGCTTATGAGCTAAACACCTTTGGCTATTTACGCTCTCTAAGGCGCACAAAAGTTGGCTCCCTTGACTTAAACGGAGCGGTTAGGATTAAAGACCTTCAGGAAGCTAATGTCATCAGCATGGAAGATTTATGCTGCAATGTGCCAGTCTATCAATTAGAGGAGCGTGACTATTCTGTGGTTTATAACGGTCATCAGATAACTGTTAAAGACCACAATTCTGATTTTCTATTTATGAAATATAAAAATGATATTATAGCCATCTACAAAAAAAGTGCAGATGGCTATATCTGCTACAAAGGATTCCGACATGAACAAAATTGATTTTAAGCTGAATGATATGCTTTCTTTACCTGAACTTAGTCTGGCTATCGGCTTTTTTGATGGTGTTCATCTTGGTCATCAGCGTCTCATTGATGAAGTCAGGAACTCTATTTATCAGCCCTCTGTTCTGACATTCTCACTTAATATGAAATCCGGGCTTTTTTCTAAAGAACCTCAATTGCTTCTTACTGAAGAGGAAAAAGAAAGAAAGCTTGAGGAATTAGGAATTAAATATGATCTGGTCTTGGATTTTACACCAGATGTCCGGGATCTTTCAGTTAATGAGTTTCTTTTGTTGCTTCGAAATCTTAATTGCAAAAAGATTGTTGTCGGCGATGACTTCACTTTCGGAAAAGGCGGCCAAGGAAAGGCCACTGATTTGCTGGCTTTAGAAAAATACGGAATAGAAGTGAAAATCATTTCCCTTCTTTTATCCTCCGGAATAAAGGTTTCATCTACGCAAATAAAGAAATACCTTTCTGAAGGAAAAATTCAGGAAGCAAACCAGCTCTTAGGTTATGACTATTCTTTAGAAGGAATAGTGGTCAAAGGTCTGCAGAATGGCAGGAAAATTGGTTTTCCTACTGCTAACATCATTCTTCCAAAAGAAAAAATACGCCTCTGGAAAGGCGTATATAAGAGTCTTACTATCATTGACGGAGTGAAGTTTAAGTCAATGACCAATATCGGTAACCATCCGACAATTGACACTCTGCCAGAAGACATTGTCGAATCTCATGTTATTAATTTCCGTGGTGACCTTTATGGAAAAACAATTAAAGTTGTTTTTTTGGAAAAGATCCGTGACCAACAGAAATTCTCAAGCTTTGAGGAACTTCGTGATCAGCTTAGATGTGATTGCTTAATTGCCAAGAATTAACTTCTTGGCTTTTTTCTTTCCTTCGGCCGTCACTCTTCTTGAATCATTAATTTTGCTGACGGTGATTCTTCTCGTAGCTAAAGAATACCTTTCTTTCTGATAGAGGGAAACAAAGGCTTCTGGATATTTGATGCAGAACTCAGCTAAAACCCAGGCTAAGGCGTAGTAGACTTCCCTTGAAGGGGAATCCTCAAGGAAGCTGATAATGTTGTCTAACGGAGACTTTTTCAGCCTGAGGTAACGTAGGATGAGGACATAACTTAACCGCTGAGCAAAAAGGCTTCCGCTTTTCAATTTGTTAAGTAGGGTCAAATCAGTTTGGAAATCCTTGATACGGAACAATTGGCTGATGGAATCAGTGATGGCCCAGGTTTTAAGATAATCCTGGTATTTCAGAATGAAATCCGTCTGTTTTTCAAGGGTTGAATTCTGTAAGAGACCAATCGAAAAGAAAAGAAAATTCTCATCAAATGTCGAATCAAGTGGAATCGTTGAAATATCTAAATCGCTATATTTATGGGCTAGAAGCCTGAGCTGAGGTACTCTGGTTCCTAAGCTTTTCAGATCACATGAAAAAAGGGACTCATTAAAAGCCCCTCTCTCGATATCGGAATATGATCTGAGTTCATTTTCCAAATCAATAATAGACATATTTATTCAGCTGTTTCTTTTTTGACAGTTTTTCTTACTGTGGTCTTCTTGGTAGTGGTTTTCTTGCTAGCAGCCTTCTTTTTGGCAGTTTCAGCTTTTCTTAACTCAGCCTTTTCCTTCTTGGCAGCGGCTTTCTTCTCCTCTTCTTCGATATCCTTCAGAGTCTTAGGCTTGCTGTGGACAGCACTATAGATGAGATCATCCATAGCCTTACCTTTTTCATAGGCTAAGTCACGGATAAAGGAAACTTCCGGAGTTTTGAAGATAGAAAGCTTCTGAGAAAGCATCATTCGGATTCTTTTGGCGTTGTTATTGAGATAACTGACCAATTCATCGCATTTGGATTCTTCAACGTGGGAAACGTAGACCTTGCAATAGGAATAATCATCAGTGACTTTGACTTCGTTGATAGAAGCAAAATTAGTGATAGGATCCTTTAATTCGTAAATGATGATTTCGGAAAGGTTTCTCTGAATAATCTGAGCAACACGACCTTTTTTATCAGCCATTTTTCTTCACCTCTTCTTCACCGAAGGCTTCAAGGATATCTTCGGCTTCTAAATTGAAGTTGTCATTTAAGGTTAAACCACATTCAAATCCCTGGAGAACTTCCTTAGCATCATCCTTGAATCTCTTTAAGGATGATAAACGGGTAGTAATAACTAATTCCTTAGCACGATAAACGCGGATCTTTGAGGAATTGGTCAATTTACCATCGGTGACATAGACACCGGCAATCTGACCGACCTTGCTAGCCTTAAATAAGGATCTGACT
>JBAXZU010000104.1:0-6202 GCA_041670225.1 Bacilli bacterium
CCCGGTTTCCCGGGATTAGTTTTTACATGGCTAATTCGTTTTCTTCAATATAGGTATCAACCAAATCAACTTTGGTGTTTCCGAAGTCTTTGAAGATATATTCAGCACAGGTCTGAGAATCTTTAAATCTCAATGTGAAGGTAATTTCACAGTCCTCATCATTTTCACTCATAACAGGAGAAATCTCAAGTTTTTCAGGTGAAAGAGCGTAAGAAGTAATAGTATCACCAAGATTGAAATTGTTAATGAAGTCGATAAGGATATCAATGTCAGTGAAAGTAATATCACCATTATCAGCTACTTCAGCAGTCTGGAAATCGTTAAGACAGCTCATATAGCCAGGATAGTTCAGAACTTTGGATACATCAGTGTAAATCTGAGTAAAGGAAGACTGGGCATAATAGGGGTTGCTAGGATCCTGTCTGGTGATGATGGAAAGGGTTTCACCTTTATCAAGAGACTGAATGATGTAAGTTCCTAAGAAAACCAGGAACTGACCGCTATATTCCATGACTTTATTGGCAATAGCCAGATAACCACGGTTGCCATATTGGGCGGCTGTGAAAGCAGCTTCTTGAGAAGAGGCAGCATAGGCATCAGTGAATTCAACCCAGTAATACTGATCAGTGAAGTAATCAAACTGATCGATAGTATCATCACCGTCATTATCACGGTACTGAGTATAATTCTTATTTGCAAAAAGGGAACGGATTCTCTTTTCATCAGCAGTCGGAGTGAAAGCAGGAAGCGGATTTTCTAAGAAGTCTTCCATATAATAGAGCTTAGCAGTGCCGAAACGGGAAATATTAGCGGTGTAGTAGTAGACTGAGCTAGGAGTATCAGGAACAGAAGTTCCATTATTGGTTGAGAATTTAGCTTCGAAACGTAAGCCATTCATCAAATTAGATTCAAGATAGCAATGGAAATAGACAAGATAGAAATAGTTGGAGGGATCAATGCCAAAAAGACTGAGCATCGCCAAAGCAACTTTCTTCTTACTTCCTAAATCCAGAGCACCATCCTCAGTTTCTGAAACATCAGAAATGGAAATCTTGGAGAAACTTGGTGCCACATCAGAAAGATTGGTGTAGAGTTCGCCATCATTATCAGTCAAAAGCTCAGAACGGACAAGCTTTTCACTGTTGATATTGAATGTAAAGGAAGAGACACCACCATTTTCAGCCAGGTATCCAGTATCAATCGGATTCTCTAAGGTTGGATCATCCTCAACAACATAGTAATCCTTAGCAAAGTAAAAACTTTGGCTGAGATATTCAATTCCGCCATCCGGTTCGGAAGTGCGGCTGACATTCAAACGGAAACGAGAGCTGGAATCAGTTAAAAGCATGAAGCCTTCACGAGCTGATGAGATAGTCTGAATTTCCGAAGAAGTGGATTCAGAAGTACTAGTGCTGGCAGAATCTGAGACACTAGGTTCAGTACTTGGCTGAACACTTTCGGAGGCCGAAGCGGATGTCGTTGATGTACATCCGCTTAAGACCAACAATGATAAGGCAAATATCGATATTTTAGACGTTTTTTTCATTTATGCACCTACTCTGTCGAAATCGGCATAATAATAAGAAGCAGCTTCATCTTCATCACCGGCATAGAAGTCGCCAAGGATATTAGTAGTACTGGCATTCCATTCGCCATCAGCAGCAGAAACACTTTCCTTGTAGACACAAGCCTGAACAACTTCACCAAGTGAATCATTGGTATAACCAATCTTTCCATAGACACCGCTAGTCTTGAAAGTAACGGGGATCCAGTAAGTATGAGTATCAAAGCCATAAGCGAAATCATAAGTGACAGAATTGACAACTAATGTTCCCTTATAAGGCTTGGATTCAAGAGTATAAGCAGAATATCCATCAGCAGTGGTAGCAGCATCAGAAGTGAAGTTGATGACAGCAGCTGGGTTATCATCATCGGCTTCTCTGGACCAGGAAGTACCCTTGATAGTATCAATGGTAGCACCTAAGCCAAAGAGAACAACAGAGATGACAGTCGGACCATCACCTTCACCATAGCAGGCAGAATTGATAGTCATAGTCATAGCTATATCAGTAGTCAAAGTGACATCAGTAGCATCGAAAGTAACATAGGAATTGTACTTTCCGACTCTGGTATAGGTAACCTTAAGTCCGGTAGTATTGTTGCTGAGAGTGAAAGTGATATCGGCCGGAGGAATCTGATTTCCGCTGGCACCATTGCTCTGCTGAGAATCGATAGTAGCATAAAGAGTGTAGTTGATGCTTTCACCGGCATAGGCATAAGCAGTTTCAGAATTTGGAGTCTCATTAGGATAAATCGGAATCAAATCAAATTCTCTGACTTTGTATCCCATGACACCAGTCATAGTGACAGTCTTAGAAACAGCACCAGTACTGAAGGTAGAGAAAGTAAGGTCAGCAGTTCCATCACCAAAGCAGGTATAGTTCCTGTAAGTGTTATCCCAACCCATGACTGAGCTGTTGGAAGTATCGGTAATATGATACTGCCAGGCATCAAGAGCGGTAGCAGGAGCATAATTCAGAGAAATAACCTTGTCATTGATGGCACCTAAGGTTTCAAGGTTAGTTCCGACAGAAATCTGATTATCGAGTCCGGAAGCAACAGTGGAATCCTTAGCAACAGGATTGATTGAGGAAATGAAATAAGGAGCGGTATCAAAGGCCTGAAGCATATCAGTAGCTTCACCATAGGTATAAGTGCAGGAAATAGTCTTAGCAATAGTGCCAGAACCAGTAGTAGTGACAACATTATTGGAAAGAGTATAGTTAGCAGAATCAAAATGAGTATTAGTATAGTCGACAGACTTTAAGGAACCATTCTTAGTGAATCCGATAGTGACACTGAACTTGTCATAAAACTTATCAGTAAGTCCATAAGCAGAATTGGAAGTAACAGCAGTGTAATCAAAGACACGGTCAGAAGTGATGGTAGTGACAAAGCTGCCATCAGCATTCTTAGTGGATTCGATGTTGCACTTAGCATAAGTGACTTCATCAGCAACACTCATTAAGACTCTGTAAGAATAATCGATATCGAAATCAATGGCTTCCATATCATGTGAGAAGTGATTGACATCAAAGGAAGCAATGGTCTCACTCATGAAATCCTGATCATAATTGATAGAAGTCAAGTCAGTGGCAGTATTGTCACCATGACTGGTCTTAAGATCTGAAATCTTATATTTTCCGGCAAAAGCAGAAGTATCGCCATTAACATAGGTAGGAATTTCGCTTCCTTCCTGACCGTAATTAGCTTCATCATAAGTATCAACGACAGTATAGATGCCATCCTTGATTTCTTTATAAACATACTTGGTAGCAGCAGTGGAATCCTTAATGCTATTGATAGTGGCTAATGATTTATCATCATTGTACTTGTTCCAGACATAATTGACATCAGTCTTGCTGTTAGTGTATTCAACTTTGGTAACACCATCAGGATAAGAGGCATTCTCAGAAAGAATACGTCCGTAGAAAAGAGACTGAAGACTGGAAGAAGTAGAAGGAAGAGTAGTGACTTCGGTTCTCTTGATATAGCAAGGAAGAGCAGCAGTGGGATTGTAATAGAACATATACTTAGCACCACCGGCAATCTGTAACTTATAGTCACTGCCAGAAGAGAAAGTGATGTCGGCTAAGCACTTGGTTCTGTCAATAGACTTGGAATCAAGAGTCACAGTGGCTCCATTTTCACCCTTGATGCAATAGGAGAAAGCAGAAGTGGTAGCAACTTCAACTTCAGCTGAATAGATTCCGTCAGCACCCTCAGTCAAAACAGCAGTGACACCACCCTGAAGAGTGACATCGGAAGTGACATTGACAGTAGCAGTGATTCTGATATCGTGAGAAGGCATGGTGATGGTGTAGACACCGCTAACGGCAGTGACTTCAGTGGAATCAACAAAAACCTTAGCAATAGCATAGGATGAATCAGCCGGAGTAACAGTGAAGGAAACAGTAGTTCCCTTAGTAGCCTTAGTTAAGCCACCAGTGACTTCGACAGAATATCTGGTTTCTCCGGAAGGAAGAATAATATAGTATTCTTCTTCAACAGGAGAAGTGCTGGGCTCAGTTGAAGGTTCAGGTTCAGTGGAAGAATCAACACTAGGATCAGTAGAAGGATTGACTGAAGGTTCAGTAGAAATCTCAGTTGAAGGAGTTGTACTTTCAGTGGTGGAGGTAGAGGTAGAATCAGAAGTAGAGGCAGAAGTTGCCGGAGTGGTAGTGCAGCCTACCATTGCAAGAGAGATGAGAGCTAGAAACAATGTTTTCTTTTTCATAATTGTTTTTTCCTTTCTTGTATTTAGAAAATAGCCTTAAATAAATTTACAGTTATTCCGCTATTGTCAAAGGGAATGAGGCTTGATCCGTTCTTAGCTAAACAAATTTCAGTAAGAGCTAAGGACGCATAACTATCATCCATGACGACAGCCAGAGAGTAGTATTCGAAATAACCATTAGACTTCAGTTCAGGATCAATTTCGAAAGTGAATGACTCAGTTCCATAATCATAATCACCTTCTTTGGCATAGAACAAACCATTTGTGGCGGTAGTGAAGGTGATTCTGTAAGTATCATAGCCAACCTGAATAGGATAGAAATAGGAAACTTCTTCAACAACGTAATCAATGACATCTTCAGCTTCATAGCCATCTCTGACATTGATAGCTGTTCTATAGAGCATGTAATTATTGGAATCACGGAAGGTAACAACAGTTCCACCAGCCTTAATGGCATTAACAGTGAGACCTGACTTCATTCCGCCGACAATTTCAACAATTCCAGGAACACTATACGAAACGTTGATGACTTCTGAGGAAGCATTTTCCTGAGTGATAGTCCCTAAATACTGTTTACCAGTTACTAAGGCGACAACATCATAACCAAGATTTTCGAAGATTCCCTTAGCGGATACGCCAGTGGCGTTGAAGTCTTCAGCTTCAGTGAAGTTTTCTTCTTCAAACTCTGGTTCAGTCGAAGGTTCAACAGATGGTTCAGTCGATATTTCAGTAGAAGGCTGAGTTGACTCCTGAGTAGAAGCAGAAGGCTGACTTGATGGAGTTGTAGTACATCCAGTCAAGGCTAATGAAGCTAGTATAACGAACAATGTTTTTTTATTCATAGACTCTCCTTATAAAAAACAAGACAAATATAAACAGCACAACAGTACAATTATACCAAAAAACTTTTTTAAATAAAGCATAAAAAAGCAAGTTTGTGCTATGAAAGCGCTTCCCAAACGCTTTGCTTTGCTCTGATAAAGCCTGAAAACTTTATTTTGAATTAAATTTTAAGTATATTAATAGTATATGAAAATAGAAATAAGCCTGCCAATTTATCTAGATAAAGTCCTGTCAAGATTGAATGCTGCTGGATTTGAATCATATTTAGTCGGAGGGGCAATCCGTGACACCCTATTAGGCATCAAGCCCCATGATTATGATGTGACTACCAATGCCAACAAAACTGAGATAGCTCAGATTTTCAGTGATATGACAGTTTTTCAGGCTGGTTCCGCCTTCTCAACCATGATCTTAGTCATTTCACCTAGTATCTCAATTGAAATCACTTCTTTCAGAAGTAAAGACCCTAATACTCTTGGTCAGTCCTTAGAGGAGGATTTAGGTTTGCGTGATTTCACTATTGATTCCATGGCAATAGACGAAGAAAAGAATCTTTATGATTTCAATAAGGGTTTAGAAGACCTGAAGGCTAGAAAAATAAGAACAGTCGGTTCTCCAAAGGAAAGATTCCTTGAAGATCCGTTAAGAATGCTTAGATATTTCCGGTTAATGGCTAAATTCAATTTTTCAGGGGATGACAATACCCTTCAGGCCATAAAAGATAATGCTTCCTTAATCAGCAAAGTTTCTCCTGAACGAATCCGGGATACTCTAAAGGATATTCTGATTATCCGCCCCACTCTTTTTAAAGAAATGTCTGAGGTAGGACTTCTCATATATATAATTAAGGATGTAGATGATCTTTTTTCGGTCAGTCAGAATAATCCTTGGCATTATACTGATGTCGGTAACCATACCATTGATGCCCTACGTTTTTTTGAAAACTACCATGATCTCTCTTCCGAGGATAGATATATTCTTTCCAATGCAATTCTTTTTCATGATTTAGGAAAAAGAGACTGTAAAACCACTGATGCAAAAGGCATCGACCATTTCTATCAG
>JBAXZU010000105.1:0-6142 GCA_041670225.1 Bacilli bacterium
CAGTATTTTTTTATTTAATGTTCTCATATATGTTTTTCCACTAAAAAGTTTATCATTTAATAAGAATAAAATAAAGATTATATGTCTAATAAACAACAAATTTACTACATTGTAAATTAAAAAACATATAATATCTTCATTTACGTTAATTACCTTTTAGTTTATACTTTATATAATTACGCAAAGGAGCAAACCATGTTAAGAGATACCACAGAAAAAGACCTTGATACAATTATTAATTTTATAAAAAAATTAGCGGAATACGAAAAAATGTCCGATGAAGTAATAATTGATCCTAAGTTAATGAAAGAATGGCTTTTTGAGAAAAAACTCTGCAAATGCAAATTCGCTCTTGATAATGATAAGCCAGTTGGATTTGCTTTATATTTTTATAACTATTCCACCTTCAAAGGAAAAGCCGGACTATATCTGGAAGACCTCTTTGTCTATCCGGAATATCGGAATAAAGGTTATGGAAAAGAACTATTCAAATCACTCATTCAGGAGGCTAAAGAAAACAATCTTGGCCGAATGGAATGGTGTTGCCTGGATTGGAATGAGCCCTCAATCAGATTCTACAAGAGTATGAATGCGAAGGCCATGGATGAATGGACAACCTACCGACTTGATGAAAGCCAGTTTGATTCCTTACTCAAATAAGATGAATAGGATAAAGCCACTGATTAAAACTTTAAAATCTGATATTGTTTTGCGAAGCATTTTCATTTTGGGTGGCTCAATAATCCTTGACTGGGTCTTTCTCATCCACTCAATTATTTATAGAAGCATTACGGCTTGGGAAGTCGGAAAAGTTTGGTTTATCTTTCAGATAGTCTGGTATCTTCTTCTAATTGCTGCAAGAATCGTTTTAGTTCTTTATTACGCTTTGAAGAGAGTCGGAAAAAAGAATTTAAATGATTCAAAAACCAACCTGACACTGCTTTTCTCAATTCTCATGTTTTTGATTGGAATAACAATCGGAATCCTTTCCAATATTCTTTTTACCTTAGGAAAAGAATTAAAAATCGGAACCTACTTCTTTGTGTTGAATGCAATTTATGTTGTAATCAAGCTTATTTTAGCCGCTCTTGGCAGAAAACATTTTTCAGATAATGATGAAGATATGTTTTTCTATCGCTACAAAGTCAGGTTCTCAACAATTGAAAGTCTTTTTCAATTGGTCCTGATTTTCTACAAATCGATTTCCTACTTAAACATCTCACTGCAATTCTATTCAAATATGGTTTTCTCAGTCGGCGTCTCTGTTGCTTTAATAGTTCTGATTTCCAGCATTTATATTCCAATCAAAGAAAAAAGAAGGATTAGTAAGACTCAAGTCTAAAATAGATTATAATAGTAAGTATCAAATATATTTTTTAGAAAGGAAACAAAATGAAACGATTACGTTGCCTAAAATTCTCTGTCTTGCTTCTGCTTGTTTCTTTCCTAATGTTGATTTGGAATGAAATCTACTTTATTGAGCCTTCTTCTTCGAGAAACGTCTCGCTTTTATTCACCATCATCATCAGCATCATAATGTTTCTTTCAGGCTATTTCCTTTCTTCTCTCACCAGAAAGAAAACTTCCGGAAAAGTCCTCAATGAAGATATTGGAATCACCAGCATTTTCTTAAACCTCAGCTTTGCAATCTCGGCCTTCAGTTCTTTGGCAGTCAGATTATCCCAGGGATCAACAGACATCACCGAAATAATCACTCTCATTATTTCTTTTATCTGCTTCATCAGTTATTTTCTTTTCTTTATCTTATCGCAATACATCGAACGGTATTTTGACAAGAAATATCATATTATTTATTCAAGCCTGGCAGCTATAGGATTCATCATCCTCATAGTAATGAAAATCGTTATCATTTCCGCAGTTTTCTTTAGCTCCGACAATCTCTATTCTTTAGCAAGTTATGTAATCAGCATAGTGACTGGAATCATTTCAGTCATTTGTTATTGCTTAACCAATACAATGACAATTTATATCAAACAATCCGAACAAAAAACCAATAATTAACAACAAAACTAGCAATGTGTAGTCTAAGTCTAGTATAAAAGTTCCTCTAATAATATAATTAAATGTCTTTTTGTGATTAATAATAAAGGAGACTCTAACTATGAGTAATTATATTATCAGCTGCTGTTCTACTGCCGATATCAGCAAAGAACATTTCGAAAGAAGAAATATCAACTATATCTGCTTTCATTTTTCTCTTAACGGTGTCGAATATTCCGATGATTTAGGTGTCTCGGTTCCTCTTAAAGAGTTCTATAGCCGTATGGCAAAAGGTGAAATGACCAAGACCAGCCAGGTCTCAGTCGGAGAATTCATTGCTTATTTCACTGAATTTCTCAAACAGGGAAAAGATATTCTCCATATCTGCCTTTCCAGCGGTATTTCCGGTGTTTACAATTCAGCTGTTGCTGCTGCCAATATCCTCAAGGAAGAATATCCTGAAAGAAAGATCTACATTGTTGATTCTTTAGGTGCTTCTGCCGGTTACGGCTTATTTGTTGATTTATTGGCTGATAAGAGAGATGAAGGCATGACTATTGATGAATGCCACAAGTTTGCTGAAGACAACAAGCTTAATGTTCAGTCATGGTTCTTCTCAACCGATTTGAAATACTATGTCCGTGGCGGAAGAATCACCAAGGCTGAAGGTTTCTTCGGATCCCTTCTTCATATCTGTCCTTTGATGAACATTGACGAAGATGGAAAACTTATCCCCCGAGAAAAATTCATCACTGTCAAAAAAGCCGAAATCGGTTTAGTTGGCAAAATGAAGCAGTACACTATCAACGGTGCTGATTATGATGGAAAATGTTTTATTTCCCATTCTGACTGCCTTGATTATGCTTTAGCTGTCAAGAGTTTGGTTGAAAAGGAATTCCCCAAGACCGTTGGAAAGATTGAAATTTCTGATATCGGAACCACCATCGGAAGCCATACCGGTCCTGGAACTGTCACTCTTTTCTTCATGGGAAAAAGAAGAACCAACTAATTTTTCTTTTTTTTCTGCATTTTCTGTATAATAAAAATATAAACTAACAAATTGAAAGGAAATCATTATGAACGACTATATTCTTAGCTGTGAATCAACAACCGACTTAAGCATTGAAGAATTCAAGGAGATGGATGTCAGTTTCATCTCTTATCATTACACTATCGGCGGAAAAGAATACATTGATGATTTCGGACAGACACTTCCTTTAGAAGAGTTCTATAAGAAAATGGCTGCCGGAGAAATGACTCATACTTCCCAGATCTCTTTAGGGGAATATCTTCCCTATTTTGAAAACTTCCTCAAACAGGGAAAAGACATTCTTCATTTAACTCTTTCAAGCGGACTTTCCTCAACCTATAATTCCGCCTGCACCGCTGCCAGCATGCTTTTAGAAAAATATCCTGACCGTAAGATCACAATCATCGATTCCCTTTGTGCTTCATCAGGATTCGGTCTCTTAGTTTATCGTCTGTCAAACTTAAAGAAACAGGGATTAGACCTTGATACCTTAGCCTTATATGCTCAGGATCATAAACTCAATGTTCAGCATTGGTTCTTCTCCACTGATTTAACCTATTATGTCCGTGGTGGAAGAGTAAGCAGAACTGCCGGTTTCTTCGGAAATATGTTCCATATCTGCCCGCTTCTGAATGTTGATTATCAAGGACATCTCATCCCTCGTGAAAAAGTCAGAACTGTCAGAAAAGTTGAGGATGTTCAGCTAGATAAAATGATTCAGAATTGTGATGATGGTGTTGCTTATGATCAGGAATGCTTCATTTCCCATTCTGGTTGTCCTGAATACGGAAAACAGGTATTAGAAAAAGTAGAAGCTACATTTCCAAACCTTAAAGGAAAAGTAAAGTTGTTCCCTATTGGTTCTATCGTTGGCTGCCATGCCGGCCCTGGAACAGTCGCTTTATTCTTCTTCGGAAAAACCAGAATCGATTAATCATTTTTTTTAACTTGATTTAGTCCACCAATAGTATAATAATTATGCTAGGTGGACTTTTATTATGAAAAAAGCTAAAGTAGGTCTCTTTTTTTTGCTACCATTTATGCTCTCTTCTTGTGATTTCCTTATTGTTTCCTCAAAATCAAATGAAACATCAGTCTCTCCTTCAACAGAAGATTCCGCCATCACATCTAATTCGGAAAGTAATTCCCCTTCGATTTTAGGGTCTGACAATAGTTCTGAAACTTCTAATGAACCTGACACCACGGAACCCAGTACGGAACCATCCACTGAGCCATCCACAGAACCGAGCACAGAACCTTCTACGGAGCCTTCTACCGAGCCATCTACGGAGCCATCTACGGAGCCATCTACGGAACCTTCTACAGAGCCGAGCACGGAGCCTTCTACAAATCCAAGTACGGAACCATCTACAGAACCATCAACTGACCCAATTACTCGATATATAGTAACCTTCATGAATTATGATGGGTCCACACTTCTTGAGATTGAAGTAGATGAAGGTCAGACCGTAGTTTATGCTTTGGAAACTCCAACCAAACCAAGTGAATCAACTTATTGGGCCTATAATTTCACCGGATGGGATCATGACCTGACAAATGTTACTGAAAGTTTTACAACGACCGCACAGTATGAAGTTGATTATCAGGGAAAAACATCCATTTATGACATTGTCCAAGCTCGGCAGGAAAATACCACTGTCACCACTTGGGGAACCGTTTCCGGTATTTACTCTTATAACAACACAAATAGTTTTTACCTTCAGAGTACGGATGCCTCACATAAAACAGCTGGAATCCTTGTCTACAATTATTTATCCTCAGCAGATGGTGCTGTCAAGCAAGGCGATAGAATCACTGTCACCGGAACATCAACAATTTATAATGGGTTACCTGAACTCACTTCAGTTAGCACCTATACAATTGATGGCAATGATGGCAAGGACGCTATCACACCATATGAACCTGATATTTCCTTTTGGAAGAATTTAACTGATATATCTTCTGAGAATTATGCAACAGCCAAGGCCTTAGGAACCTTCAAAGTCAAAATTACAGGTCGTCTATCCTATACAGAAACAGCAACAACCGGATATATCTGTTTTGATGATTCTGATGACACTAAAGCTGAAATCTACATCAAGCCAACCACTTCTACCGCAAGCCTTAAAGAATTAGCACTTGCCTATTCTGATAAAAATGTAACAGTAACAGGCTATATTTCTCCATACGAAAAGGATGGTAATGGAAAAATTAACATCCATGTCATTAGTCCTGATGATCTCACCTGCAACACACCTGATGTTGATTCCACCATATCACTGGTTTTAGACAAAGATGACTTCAGCAGTATGGAAATTACAGGCTATACCACCGGTAATTCCGTCAGTGCAACAGTAAATAGCAAATACAATTTTCAATTCTACCGTGCTTATTATTCAAATTCACTTAAATTATTTGATGTCAGTGCTTATGATACTTCCTATCTCGGAGGATCAATTCAGAATACTACAGCTTTCAATAAGATTTCAGAGATTTCCTTAACTTATTCCTCCCAGAAAGGTGGATCATTGACTTATGGAAAGAATAGCTGCTATTCTTCAGAAAAGCAAATCTCAGCATCATCGGCCTCAACAACCCAAAAATTCGAATTTTCAGCCGCTGAAGATATTTCTTTCTTCAGCATCACTACTAACGGATCAGATATCTCTATTGAATCATTGGAAATCAAGTATGATTCCTCAGCTTCATCAGCAAATACAATTCAGAGACATTCCAGTGGCCAGGATAGATACCGTATCGAGCCTTCTGTCTTCTCAGGAACTTTGGTAGCCGGAGAAAGCTATGTTGATGTTCCTCAGGAAATTCAGATCACCGGAACTACCTATTCAGTCATCTCCAGCAAACGCTACACTTACTACACATATGATTATGTTTCCTCTCATACAGATTGTCTGGAAGATTCCGTGATGGTTGATCCAGAAGATGTCTCCGCCTATTGCATTGCTTTCAGTACTTATCCGGCTAATTATGGTTCAACATCTGACTACCGCACAGTCTCAAACCTCTATGGATCAGACACCCGCCGTTATTCAGTTGACTATACTTGGTCAACCGGTTATGCTCAGCATGTTCCCTACCGAACCCATCAAG
>JBAXZU010000106.1:0-6079 GCA_041670225.1 Bacilli bacterium
CTGAAGTTTCAAAAGATAACCCGTTTTTTGTCTTTTCATTGGAAGAAAAAGATATTGATTCTTATTTTGATTTGGACGGAATTTCTATTCCTCTTCATTCAATAAAGAAATGGCTGGAACTATATAAAGATATCAAGAGAACTGATAAGATCTCTCTTATTGAAAAATACTATCAGAGATAGGAAAACTGATGGGTCCATCTGCTAGTCATGATGTTTAGCCGTCTAGTTATGATTTCTCTTCTTAGCTTACCTATTCTTTGTATTTGAAAACCTTTATAATATTGCCGAAGGAAATATATGCTTTATGATTGATTACAGTAAATTTATTTCTCAGCAAAGACGCAATCAGGCTACTCCTAAGGCTTTAGTTGAAAATGGCAAGGCTCATTTTGGAACTTTTGACCGGGAATTCACTAAACTTAATATTTTAGATTGTAAGAACCCTACTTTTTGGGGAAATCTTTTTAAAAAGAAGAAACTGTCTTTATGGGAAGCTTTGACTCTCGATTTTCAGGAAGGACTTTTGCTATCAGCAGTTGTTGATTTAGGCTTTTTTGGTATGGGATTTAACATTTTCTTTGATAAACAGACTAAGAAAATTTATTCTTTTCAGACGACAGTCCGCTCCAATGATGTGAAGTTTGCTGCTAACCTTCTAGGTGGGAAAGAGACATCTATTAGCAAACCGACTTTTAAAATGGCCTTTATCAATGATTTCGATGATGGCTTTGTTCAGGTAGACAGCATTCAACAAGATAAAAAAGTTGGAAACATTGCATATCATTTGAAACTAAATACGCTTTCTAAGCCATCCATTGTATCTATTCCTTTTGGCAAGAATCGTCCTTTAGCTACGGAAAAACAGTTTTTCAAGGCTTCTGGTTCCTTAACCATCAATGGTAAGAAATATGAATTGAAGGAAGCAGCAACAGCTGTTATAGATGATCATCGGGCTTATTATCCTAGAAAAGCTCATTATGATTGGCTGACTTGCCTTGGCAAAGATGAAAGAGGTAAGTTCCAGGCTTTCAACCTTACTCGCAATCAATCCATTAATCAGGAAAACTATAATGAGAATCTGATTTGGAAAGAAAACTCCATCAGTATTCTTCCTCCGGTTACATTTACCCATACGGCTAAGAGCAAAGATTTCGTCAATTCCCATAAGACTCCTACTCAATGGATGATTAAAGACAAACATGATATGGTTAATCTTCGACTTGATATCAAGGCCATGAATTCCCAGCGTCAGAATTATTTGATAGCTAGGTCTGATTATTTTGTGGTCTTTGGTGTTCTTAATGGCTATATTAGAGATGAAAACGGAACTATCTACAATTATGATGGCCGTATAGCTTTAGGAGAAGATAAAACCATTGTCCTTTAAATTTTATAAGGCTTCTAACGAATGAAAAAAAGAATCTTCTGCTTTTCATTGGTTTCCTTGCTTCTTCTTTCCAGCTGCAACCAGACTAAAAGCTACCCTCTAGAGGATTATAGAAAAACGATGCCTTTTCATGTGGGATTCAAAATACTTCAGTTAACGGACCTGCATTATTGTTTATCAACGGATATCAATCAGACCAATGCGGTGGTCAAAAGTGAAATCGATGCCAGCAATCCTGATCTTATTGTCTTAACCGGTGACACTTTCATGGCCGCAAACAAAGCCATTGTCAATTTCACTTTCAGTTTCTTGGATACCTTTAATATTCCTTTTGCCTTCACTTATGGCAACCATGATTTGCAAGGTACGTATGATACTAATTACCTGCATTATGCTATCAGTCAGACAAAGAATGCTCTCTTTGTCGATTATGATGACGATAATTTGTATGGCAGAAGCAATTACTTCATTGATTTACTGGAAGGGAATACAACCAAATACCGTCTTTATATCTTAGATTCCAATTCTTATTGGAAAGCTAATTCCTTTGTCGGCTATGATGTCTTCCATGAAGAACAGATTCAGCATGTCGAGAATATTGCCTCTACTTATGGAATTGTTTCCTCCTTAGCCTTCTTTCATTTGCCTTTATATGAATTCAAAGTGGCCTATCAGGAATATAAGGAAGGGTTAATTGAAGGCAACGGAGTCAATAACGAGAAGTGCACTGTCAGTTATACTTCCAGTGATGCCTTTGAAAGATTCAAAAATGTTGGTATAGAAGGCATGTTCATTGGTCATAACCATACTAATTATTCAACGCTTGATTATCAGAATGTACTTTTATCGTATGGAGTTAAAAGCACTAGTGAAATCTATCACAAAAAGATTGGCTATTCCGTTATTACTTTGAACAGTGATCATTTAAAGTTAACTGATATTGAGAAGGTATTCATCAATGAATAAAAAGATCTTTTATCCCGTGCTTTTTCTTATCGTTTTTGTTTCTTCCTTATTGATATATCTTTCAGGTGCGGTTTTTATTTCAACCCTGTCAGGATCATTTGCTCATTTCTTCGAAACATATCCGATAATGTTAGTAGCACCATTAACCATTACGATTCTTTATTTTCTTTATCAGCATTTTTTCAGTAAGCCTTTTACTAAGAAAGGCCTACTTATTGCCAGCATTATCTTAAGCGCGTTTTCGTACTCAGGAATCGAGACCATGCTGCAATTCAAAAGCTATTATTTTCAGAACTCGGTCACTGTTCTTTTAACTACAGTCACTATGTCTTTCCATGCCTTATTGATTCTAGCAGCTGTCGCTTTGATTATCCTGTCTTTGCAAGGCAAAATCAACTATACCGATATCAAGCCAGAATTCATCGGCCTTGGTAAAACCATCACTCATGTTTATCAAAAAATTGGTTTTATTTTCTTTGGAGTATTAGCACTTTATTTCTTAGGTGGAAGCTTAGTTGGTTTATGTGACTTTAATCAGTATGTCATCACACCTGGATTCCCGTTGCTTTGCCTAGCCTTTTGCTTACCTATTGTCTCTTTTTTTATTATCTTATTCCATATGAAGACGGGAATGACGGAAATAATTGTTCCTCTTATCAATATCGGTGTATTTATTGCTGTAGCCTTGACCTATGGCTTAGCTTTCGAAGATTTTCTGAATATGACAGCCTCACTGCTTTTAGTAGAATATGCCACTTCTTTCCCAATTGGTGTTTCTTTATATGTGATTATGGATCTTGGCTCATCAGTTTATTACATTGTAAGAACTATCAAGAATAAAAGAAAACAGTCAGCCTGAGGCTGACTGCTTAGATACTACTTTTCTTTTCCGATACAGCCAAGTGAGACCATACCAGGCCCAGTATGACATCCTATCACTGGGCAGAGGATTTCATCGTAGATTTTGGCATTAGGATATTTTTCTTTTACGTGTTCTTTGAGGAAATCACTCTTCTCATGGAAATCAGATCCACAGATATAGATGACATCTTCCTTATTCGGAATATATCTTTCTTCAAATCGATTCAGGATATCAAGCAAAGCGGCCTTAGTTCCATGTTTTTTGGCTAAGGTAACTAATTTACCGTTGACATCAATCTCCATTACGGGCTTGATGTTCAAAGCCGAGCCGATGATTGCGGTCGTAGAGCTGATTCTTCCGCCTCTTCTTAAATACATTAGATCATCAACCATAAAGTAGATATTAATGCATTTGGCGGCTTTATTGAGATTAGCGGCATTTTCTTGAATGGACATGCCTTTTTTCAGGTTGTTGACTGCTCTTTCAATCAAAATTCCGATGCCTCCGGTGGCACTTAAAGTATCGACTGGAATGACCTGATGATCTTTGATTTCTGATTTTAAAGCCTGACTAGCAAGAAGAGCGCTTTGGAAAGTATTTGAAAGACCGCTAGACAAAGCTAAGTAAAGTATCGAGAAACCGCTGTTCAGAATGCCACGGAAATAGTTCTCATAACCAAAAGGAGTCACTTGACTGGTTTTAGTGATGAGACCGGCTTTCTGAGCTTTGTAGAATTCAACCATGTCATCATCAGGTTCGATTCCGGAGCAGCATTTTATTTTATCTCCAATGCTGTATTCCATTGGAACAAAACAGATTGAGTTTTCTTTCAGATATTTTTTATTGATATTACCACCTGCATCCATGCAGATAACGTATTTATCCATATATATGAGTCCTCTTTTATGGTTGCTATTTTATAACGATTTTATTGAAGAACAAGGACAACTAATATACAATAGTGTATTAATACACATATATGTATTAGAGGTTTCAAAAAACAAATGGAAAAACTAGACAAAAGAGAAAAAACGCAGGACCGCCGGTATGTTAAAACCGAAAACGCTATTCAAAATTCCTTCCTTAGTTTAATAGTCGAAAAAAATTATTCCCAGATTCGAGTGACTGACATTGTTAATCGCGCCAATATTGGCAGAAAGACCTTTTATCTTCACTATGAATCGAAAGAAGATGTCTTAGCCAGTATTCGCAATAATCTATTTCAGACCACGAATGCCAAGATCACTAAATATGTTCTTCAGGGACAAAACTATGATATTCATAACATTTTTACTGACTTAAACAGTGTTCTTCTTCAGTATCAAAACTTTCTAAAGGCCACTGCTAAAAGAGATTCCTATCATCTTCTGGATGACATAATCAAAGGAGCTTTGGATCAGGCTATTACCAAAGTACTGACCTATCGTTATCATATTTCAACCACTAATGCTCCTTACTATGTGATGTTCTATTCTTCAGGAATTTCTTCTTTGTATATTTCATGGCTGAAAGGTGAATCTATTTTATCTTTGGATGAATTAACTGAAATTGCTAAAAAAGTCTGCTTTGAAGGAGCGGATGCTTTAATTGAAAGAATCCCGGATACTTTGAAGAAACCGAAACAGTCTTAATTATCTTTCTTGTCTTTCTTAGTAATATCTATCTTGGGCTTTGCTTCTACTGTTGTTGGATTGCTATTATTTGTTTTAGGATTCTCAATAGCTTTCATTTCTTTTTCGGTTTTAAGAGTAGGAATAAAATGAGATGCTAATTTGTTCTGGCCACGGCTTTTTACATACAGGAATCCAAAGATGGAGAAGACAACAGCACCGATTAAATTAACAAAGAGATCCTCCATCGTGTCAGTAATGCCAATATCTAAATAACCGCCGGCAATTGTTTGTAAGACATTGCCATCAGTATCATAGATAATCGTTTTTCCGATATTGACTACTTTAACCATTATATTAGAGTTGGTTGCATCAAAATAAACGGATGCAAACTGGGTAACTAAAGTATCTTTTTGCATATCGAACAAGAATAGTTTATCCATTCCAAATTCAAAGAATTCCCATAAGACACCTATGGTCATGGAAAAGCAAAAAGCCACTACTGATAAAAACAAAGGTGATAGTTTGAATTTAATATTGGCGTTTTGGTTGATGATATCACATAGGGCAAATCCAACGGCTGCAAACAGGAAACCATTGATAGTATGGAGCATGGTATCCCACCAAGGGAACTTGATGTAGAAGGAATTCATTTCTCCTAAGATCTGGGCGGCATAGATGAAGACTAGGATGATGATTTCAAAAGGTATAGGAATATCAATGTTGAGATGTCTTTCGATAAAGCTAGGTACTGAAAAGAGAATCAGAACTAGGACACAGGAAGCACTGTTTTCATAATTCCTAGTGATTAAACTCCTAATCAGCATCCCAATAACGGAAATGGCTAATATCAGGAATACGATAAAAGAAGCCTTTGATCTTTTGATTTCAGCTTTTGACTCTTCCTGAAACTGTTTAAAACGTACGTTGAATGGTTTCTTTTCTTTCTTTGCTTTTGCCATTTGAATATTTCCTTTCCACTCGTCTCTTGTGACTGCTATTTTAGATAATAGTTAACACTGCTAATATTTTGTCTTTCTTTACGGGAATAAGCAACTAAATGCTATTCAATAATTAGATAATTAAGAACTTTTTCAGTTCTTATTGCCTTCTCTTTAGTGATAAAATGACCAAGTTTGTGGAAATCTCTTGATTTTTGGCATTCTTTCATTTAATATCTCTTTTGCACTAAATGGCTGTGTAGCTCAGTTGGTAGAGCAACCGGTTCATACCCGGTACGTCAAGAGTTCGA
>JBAXZU010000107.1:0-6040 GCA_041670225.1 Bacilli bacterium
AAGGCAAATGGAAGAATTAAAGATAAACCATTCTCTCAAAAAGTTTTTTATTATAAAAACCTTCATTCTTTATCAATAGAAGAATTTGTTAAACATCACGGAGGATGTACTGTTTGGAATGAAACGGAAATTATGAATAGAGGACAGAAAATGGCCGAAGTTGCATTTGAGTATATTTGGAAATTTTAATTAAAATTTTTATTTTTACCATTTCAATAAAAATGTATCAACCTTTTTGATATTAAATGAATATCTTACATCAAAAGACCACTTTATAATAATGAATATGTTAGTAGAAAGCGTCATACACATTTTCATGTTCAATACATTTTTCTGATTGTGGGGTATGCAAAATCTTTAAAAGGGTATGCAGCTTTTTTAGAGTGGTATGCACTTTGTATTATTTTAGGTAATCTTGGCCATCATAAAAAATGCGACAATCGTGACCAACGGTTGTCTTTTTTTGTGCCAAAAGTGGCGGTAATCAGGCATCAAGAAATATTTAACATTTTGTAGGAATACAAGATGTTTTTTTGTTTATTTGAAAAGATGTGCTTCGCAAAAATAAATATTGTTAAAAAATGCGAAACAAAGTATACTCTAGATAAAGGTGACTGAAATGAAAATAATAAAAAGAGAAGCTTACTTAAATAAATTAATTAATGTTAAAGATGTACCAGATATTAAAGTGATAACTGGTATTAGGAGAAGCGGAAAATCTAAACTTTTGGAGTCTCTTGCTGATTATCTTAATACGGAAAAGAATAATAATGTGATTCAAGTAAAACTTAATTTAAAAGAATTTGAAACTTTATTGAATGGTGACAAACTATATAGCTATGTTTCTAACAGATTTGATAAAAACAAAAATAATTATTTATTAATAGATGAAATTCAGATGTGTGATGGATTTGAAAAAATAATTAATAGTTTTTACGAAGAAGAAAAGTACGATATATATTTAACAGGATCGAATGCCTTTTTGCTAAGTAGTGATTTAGCAACATTATTTCGTGGAAGAATATATGAACTTAAAATTTTTCCATTCTCTTTTTATGAATTTATGGAATATTATCCTAATCTAGATATAGACATAGGATTTGATGCGTATTTTAAAAAAGGTGGAATGTCTGGATCGTATTTATATAGGAATGATTCTGATTCGTTAAAATATATTGAAGGGATTGTCAAGACAACTGTCGTCAGAGATATAATAGAAAAATACAAAATCGGTAATGAAGATTTACTTAGAATGATTTATGAATTTTTAATGGACGCAATTGGCAGCGAAACTTCAATTAGGAATATAGCTAATTCTCTTACAACAAATACATATAAAACAAATGATAAGACTTGTGGACAGTACTTAGAGTATTTATGCAGAAGTTTTTTATTTTATTCTTTTCAACGTTATGATATAAAAGGTAAAAAATACCTTGAATCTAATAAAAAATATTATCTTTCGGATATTTCATTTAGGAATGCAATTTTGGGAACACGTTATGCTGATAGAGGACATCTTTTCGAAAACATGGTCGCAATAGAATTGCTCCGAAGAGGATATGAAGTTTATATTGGGAAATTGTATGAAAAAGAAATTGATTTTGTGGCAATTAAGGGAGGAATAAAAACATATATTCAAGTCTCAGATGATATCACAAACCAATCAACATTTGAAAGAGAAGTTAACCCATTAATATCTATAAAAGATTCATTTCCAAAAATGATAATTGCAAGAACAAAACAAGATGAATCGCAATATGAAGGAATCAGAATAGTAGATATAGCTAGGTGGCTATACAACAATTAGTTAATATAAATAATAATTTTTAGTAATTATACCTATATTTACTTTTGTTAGAGTACTAAATAAATAAATAAATAAGATTGATATATTTTTATTATTCACTTACTTTTATGTTCTCAGTTAAAATATTAATTTTCTTAAAGTATCCGCAATTATCAATAGAAAACAGGGGTATTCACTATATATCAAAAGGGTCTTTTTAGCCATCACATCATAAAGGAAAATCTTTCATCAAAAAACTCCTACCGGCTAATAAAGCCGATAGGAGAGGGGGAATCCTTTTACTAAGCCTGAACCGTATCTTTTTCTTTCTTCAGGAAGCAGCCGACGATTGAAATCAAACCAGCAATTCCTAAAAGAATAGCTAACATAATGTTGGTTGATGCCAAAGAGGCATTTCCAAACATGACGATACCTTGAAATGAATCAACAATGTTACCGACACCAGTATGAAGTTCTTCGCCTAAGGCAACAAAATAGAGGATTGGAGCAGCGATAGCAACAATATCAGAAATCTTCTCATTGAGGAAGAATAAGGATATTTCAACAAGGATAGCAAGAATAAGGGCAGCATAGACCCAGCCTGAGGTTCCGTTGTTCTTTGTCGAATAAACGGCGAAGATAATCAAGGAAACCAGACCAAGTACAGCAGCAATCAGACCAAGATAGAATCCGATGGTCTTCTTTTGAAAATTTTCTTTAAGATTAAAGTTCATTTTAGTTAGTTTCCTTCTTTTTTGACATTACTGACAACAGTCAGGGCAACCGCACCAGCGGTCATAACACCTAACACGGAGTCAATCGCAATCAATGTTGTCTTCCACCATGGTGTAACCTGAATAGTACGGGTTTTGGAAGTATAACCATTGATGACAGTCGTATGGCAGATGGCGTATTCCCAATCCTTAGTTGCCTGCATAAGCTTAGCTAAAAGATCACCATCATCAGTATCTTTGATTTGCTGAACGATGGTCGTTCCGGCATAGACACTGAAGTCGAGGCAGAACTGTTGGGTTCCGGCATCAAGACATTCAACGACATGGCTCTTGTAACCTTTGGAGGCACTGGCAGTAGCATCAGTGACAACATTTCCAGTGAAGCCCCATTCATTTCTTAAGACGGTAGTATTCAAAGAGTAGTTGGCACTGGTCCAAGTGCAGCCCTGACGTTCGAAGGACTGCATAAGTCCGCCGGCTTTGCCGACACGGAGAGAACCTTCAAAAGCCTTTAAATCGTTTTCACGGAAAGCCTGTTCATTGAAGAAAGTAGTCACACCTTCACGATGGGTTTCCTGATCATTGCCACAGAAATGTTTGGCAGCAGCATGGGTTCCCTTCTTTTCCATAGCTTCAGTTTCCGGAATAGAAACTAAGTAAGATAAGATAGCATCTTCGGACATATATTCGAAGTTACGTCCTCCGAAAGGTGTACGATGAAGATCAGCACCGATATTGTAGTTTTCCATATAGCCAGTGAACATAGCTTCTTCACCCATCAGCTCACCACGTTTGGCATAGAGATCGTTGTTGAAGGTTCCGGTGAGGATTGGCTTGGAAGTATAAGTCATGCTAGGGCAAGTGGTCTTATCAGTATAGATAAAGGTACCACCTGTGGAATCCATACCATCACCGACACCGAAGGCAGCCTGAGAAATCTTATTGATGCCAAGGCAGGAGAAGGATTCGGCGGTTGCCGGAGCCATTTCATCAAGTGTAAGCTGCTTGACAAAGTCATCCCAAAGGCTGGAATCGTAGTCAACATCCTTCATGGAAACAAGTGACAGGCCCTGATCGACGCCAAGTTCGACATCGCTGGCCTTGCTGGCTGTTTCACTCTTCTTGTAAGTGTTTCCGCTTAATGCTTTCATCATATCAGAAGTAGCTGTAACCTGAGTCTGCTTGGTCGGGTAGGTGCCCTTCCAGTCAGAACGGGAAAGGTAGGTACCACTGTTATCAATCCAGGAATTAAGGTCGCAATCTTCGAAACGGTTTGTCACGATGACGCCGTTACTGGACTTCTGATACTTGTTGGTATCAAGGGAAGTAGTGAACTTGTAAGCCTTGGAACTGTCGCCGGCAACAGAAGTGCCTTCGGCATCAACCAAATTGGAGGCATTCTTGGCCTTGAGAATATTGTTCAAGGCATCGTGAGCATCATCACCGATAGCAATATAGTTGTCACCGCCAGAAAGGATATAGCCCTTAGCTCCCTTCTCATCATAGGAGGCTAAAAGATATTTATCGATAGTAACGGAGACAATTTCTTCTTCACTTTTAGCTAGTGATTTGGTTTTTCCATAGCCGACAATCTGAATAGCACTCTTTTCAATGCCATTATCCTGTTCATATTTGCTATATGGTGTCTGAGCATAGACCTGAACGACTTCCTTACCAGCAACAGAACCAGTGTTCTTGACCTTAACCTTGACGGTGATTTCATTATCGCCGACATTAACGGATTCAAGAGTCTGGCTGAAAGTTGTATAGCTTAAGCCATAACCGAAGGTATAACTCATTTCAGAGGCATAATCCCAAGCAGAAGAATCTTTGCTTCCGGCATTATCCGTAGCATTATTTCTTGAAAGGATTTGATCCTCATAACGAGTTTCATAATACTTATATCCGACATAGATGTTTTCAGCCTGGAAGGACATCCAACGAGCATTCTCTTCGCTGCCAATCTCGGAATCGATAGCATCAGCATTGAGGAATTCCGGAGTACGGGTTCCCGAGTTGACTACAGCCGGAGCAGAAAGAGAGTTTTCGGCATAGGTATCGACCAGTCTTCCGGAAGGATTTGTCTTTCCGACAAGAATATCAGCAACGCCAGCAAATCCGGTCAAGCCAGGTTCACCGATGTAGAGGATGGCAGAAGCATAATCCTTGATTTCTTCGACTTCCATCTGATAAGGAGAGTTCAGAAGAACGACAACTTTAGAGAAATTGGCCTTAGCATAGCTGAGAAGATCTTTTTCATTCTTGTGAAGAGCTAAAGAAGAGATTTTTCCAGTAGCACCGCCCTCATCATCACTGTCATCCATGATCATATCAGTACCTTCAGCACCTTCACGGGCAATGGTAATGATGCAGGCATCCTTATAGGATGTGGCGAAGGAAGAAGTCAGATCATTGTAGAAAGCTGAATTTTCTTCGGAACCTTTGGCAGAACCACTGGCAGCGAGGGCCATACCGCCCCAGCTTTCTTTGAGTTCGCCTCTGGCAGCCTTTCCGCCTTCCAAAGCCGTCCAGGCTTCGGGATTAACGGTAAGACCATCAGTCTCAAGAGCAGACTTGAGGTTGATAACGTCAGGGCTGGTAGCCTTGACCTTGTTTCCGGCGGAGCTGGCTTTGTAGCAGGGATCGACAGAAGCATGACCTAAGACTGTAACGGACTTTTCACTGGTGAGCGAAAGAGCGTTATTCTGGTTGAATAAAAGAACAGCACCTTCTCTCATCTCGTTCTTGGTCTGTTCGATGGTAGCCTTGCGAAGTTCTTTCCAGTTGGCATCGGAGAAAGTTCCATCGCCATAGCTGGACTTGTAGTACTGAGAATCGACTTCTTCTTCGGAATCGTCAGTGACTGGTTTGGTAGTCTGAACGTGAAGCTGATCATTGATAGTTGAAGCATTTTCGTTGGCAATAATGCTACCGACGAGCATGATTGACAACAGTGAGGCACAGATGGCTGTTCCTCCCGCATAGAGTCTTCGTCTTTTTTTAATCGACATGTGATCCTCCTTGTAGGATACTAAGAGAGCCGGCTTTCACCAGCCCTTTTGGTTGCGCTTACATTCTAAAAGACTTCAATGAATCTGTTCTGGTTTTGACTTAAAATGAGGATTTATTTGACAATATCGGTAAAATAAAAAGCTGCATCATTGAACCCTATTTTGAGTCAATGATACAGCTTTCATCATGTTTTCATCCGATAGATAGGGGGTTTTCACTGACTGGAATGAGGAGATTTAAGTGGAAAATGTTGTCTTTCAGGTCAGTGACCAAATTGCCTTTATAACGGTCGACAATATAGAAGATAGATCGGAATCCAAAACCGTGGTAAGTGGAATCGCCTTTGCTGGAAACCGGGATTCCGTTCTTGAAAGTGATGGGATGATGACAGTAGTTCTCTTCCGGTTTACGGAAACGGACTCAATATCAGAGACTGGTTATATGTTAAGGATAACTGTCAGGCTATTGATCTGATAGTCAGAAACGGAAGAAATGGAGAAGTCTA
>JBAXZU010000108.1:0-5807 GCA_041670225.1 Bacilli bacterium
AACAGTATCAACTTCGGCTTCACATTCATCATTACCAAAAACATATTTTCCATTGGTCATGGAATATTCACATTCCGAAGAAAAACTTCCGGAGACGGTACTAAAAGAAACAGCCATTGTCTGAGAATTCAATCCGAGATCAACATCACCGCTGACTGTCGAGACCGAAATATCCTTCATTGAAGGAGTTAAGCCTAAATCAACAGAGCCCGAGACCGTATCAAGTTTGACTTCCGGACAATCCAGATTTGAGACATCAACATCACCGCTAACGGAATCAAAGGCCGCTTTTGTGCAAACTATCCCGTCATCACTAGAAAAAGATGAGCTAACTGAATTCATATCCCATCTCAATCCATCCGGAAGAAAGACATTCGCCTGTTTTTTCTTAAAATCAATAGGCTTATTATATAAAGACTGACAGAACTGAATCAATAAAGTACCCTCATTCACATAATAACGAAGACTTTCATCAGGAAGAAGATCAGTTCCGTTCTCGGAGCCGGAAATTTTTCCGTCTTCGCTTTTTTGGATTTTTAAAGACCCCGCTATCCAATTTATTTCTATTTTTGAAATGTTTTCAAAAGAAATCGAAAAAGAGCCTACTGTATACTTGTCGGCATCAGCAAACCAAGAATTATTAACCATATTATTTGATGTATAAGTGCAGGAAGAAATTAAAGGAATAAAAACTAAAGCCAAACCTATTTTTTTCATTAATAAAAACCTCGCAAACATTTTACGCTTTTTTTCTTCAACAAGAAAAAATATCTTATAATGTTTATGAAAGGTTCAATATCATGACAACAAAACAGATTATCCTTATTGCATTCAGTGCCTATTTGCTCTTAATGTCCCTAATCACCATAATTCTCTTCTTCAAAGATAAGAAAATGGCTCAGAAAAACAATTCAGAAGTAAGAATCAAGGAAAGCACCTTATTAGGATTCACCGCTTTCGGAGGTGCCTTAGGTGCCTTAATAGGAAGCCTTCTCGCTCACCACAAAACCAACAAACTCTACTTCACCCTGACAATAGCTGTTTCCCTTATCTTGGAAATCGCTACCTTAGTAATCATGCTAGTTTTATAGGAATTAAAAAATGGAAAACAAAAATAATAATTCGGAATCATTAGCTAAGTCCCATTCAAAAGCTTCAAATTTTAAACTGACTCTTCTAGCCATTACCGCCGCTCTGATAGTTTTTGGCTTCTGGACTATGCTTTATCTAGCCTTAAAAGGGACGGAAATTAATTTCACCTATCTCATCATCTCCATTGCATTCTTAGTCTTATCACTATTAACTGCTGTAATTATATCTAAGTTTAAACGTTAACAAAAAGCATTCCTGATTATAGGTTAATTAGAAATGTTTTTTATTTTGCCAACTTATTCTCTCTCTTTGATATTTTTCCTTTATAGAAAAGAAGAAGCAAGGAATTGAGAATGACAAATACCGATCCGAGTTATGAACTATGACTATCCAGATAAGATTAAGAATTTCAAAAGCGAAAAAGATGGCCGGCCTTAAAGAAATAATATTAGTTATATTTTTATCAGTCTTTTTTATTTGAACAAATATCTAATGCCATCAAAATCATTACCAAAATAGCCTCACTGAATTCTCTGACCGCATCTCCTGAGAGAGAAGCTACATTTCATTCTTTTTATCTTCAAGAAGAAAATGAGTATTAAAATCTCAATAGAGAAAGATTAAGTCAGACAACTTTTCTTTAGATATTTCCGGCATTATAAAATTTCAGCTTCTTATATTTTTTAAATAAAAAATTGCCTAACGCTTACGCATTAGACAATGATTTACAAAATGGTGACCTGAACGGGGTTTGAACCCGTGAATGTATCCTTGAAAGGGATATGAGTTAACCGCTTCTCCATCAGGCCATGACGGATGCTGCCTTTAAAACGAATGGCGCCTACTGTAGGGCTTGAACCTACGACCTTCCGGTTAACGGCCGGGCGCTCTACCAACTGAGCTAAGTAGGCAGCGTTAACAAATATACCAAATTAGGAAATTATTTGCAACAGATTTGAAGAATTTTTTTAAAAAACTTATGCGGATTTCTTTTCAACCAGATCTTTGACGTCTTTAACGGTCTTTAATTCCATCATTTCGTCCTGAGTGATTTCGGGAAGATTGAACTCTTCTTCGATGTTAATAACTAATTCAGCAGTATCAAGACTATCGAGTCCTAATGAAGAAAGTTCAGTTTCGGGAGTGATGGAGGAAGAATCAAATTTCTTTCTTTTGACCTGTTTGGTGACTAATTCGGCAAGCTTCTGATATATATCCATAATGATACCTCGTTAACTGCTCAAAGCAGTTCGTAAATAATATAATATATTTAAACTAAAATTGCTATTCCTATCGAAGAAAATATATAATATTAAAGTAATAACATGACCTATCATTTTTTAATATTGGCTGACATCGAACCACTTAAACACAGGGAAATCGATTTATTCCTGATAGTCTTTTCTTCTATCTTGGCTTTCATCCTGCTTGTCATTCTAATCTTATCATTTATTTTTGCCTATAAGAAAAAGCGCCCAAATAAGGAAGGAACAGATTTTAATATCCGTGCCTACACCTATGACTATATTAAAAAGTCATATTTCTTTGTTGACTTAAAAAATATGACAAATCAGAAAACTTATAATGAAGAACAATTCTATAACCAGTTCATTCCCTCTGACCGCTACCGAGTTCAGAACTGGCTTGATGACATTATTAAAAAAGATGAATATCATAAATTCCTTCAGGCTGATATTCATGTCAATTCCAAACATAAGAACATGACTTCAGTTATGGAAATCAAGAGTATCAACAAGGAAAAAGGTAAGATTCATTTTGAATCCAGCTTCCTTCCTAACCTCTCATCCAGTTTCAATTTCTCCGGTCACAAAACTGTCAGTAACCGAAAACTGAAGAGATTCCTGCTTGATGACATTCACGAAGCTCAGGAATTCATTGATTCGGCTCCATCCAACCAGATTGTCGGAATCTATTATCTGAAGCTTTACCGACAAACCCGAAAAGATTTTGAAAAAGATGATTATCTTCAGAAAGTCAGTTCTAAGCTAACCGAGCCTATCGGACATCTTCTGTCTAAAGAAATCCGTTATTTCCGTCCTAACGACATCGATTATGTCATCGTTGATCTTAATTCCGTTTCCAAAGCCATGGTTATGAATGTTGCCTCTTCCATCTCTACCACCATACAGAAAAGCATTAACACGGCCTTCCCAGATGCTGACATCACGCTTGGCATCGGAATTACCTTTGGCTACATCTGTCAGAGAAACTTCTCTTCAGCACTTGAACAATCTTCTACCATCTCAAGCCTCATTGCTGATAACTACACTAAAGAAAAATTCATCATCTATGATAAAGAAACTATCAATAACTACAATATCACTAAGAAAAATCTTCAGGATATTACGATGGTTATCAAGAACACCACCCTCCGTGTTTACTTCCAGCCGACACTGAACATCAAAACCGGAAAGAATTCCTTCTACATTATCAAACCTAAGCCTTACGGAACTAGTATTGAAGACTTCTCAGAAGTGCTTAAGCTGGCTTCCAAGACCCAATTAGGAACAGCCCCTCTGTTTAGATACATTCAGACTAAGGCAACCCAGATTCTCAGAAACATTGATAATTCCGGTGTTCTTCTGGAAATATCATTCACTGATGTCAACTCTTTCCTTAAAGCCATCAATGATTCCCCATCCGATTCAAATCTCGACTGGATTGTGGCTTTTGAAGAAATTGACTTACTATCCTATGTCAACAATATTCAGACTATTAGGAAAGCCTTCCAGCAATTGCTTGAATGCGAATGCAAGATTGCCATTTCCATCCGTAATGCCAATACCGCCCTCCCTGCTTCTGTTCTCCGATTCGCTTCTTACTTTATTATCGGCAAATCATTTACCGGAAACCTCAATAATGACAAAGTAAGAAACGGCTTAAGACTTATTCAAAGCAATCTCAATTCTTACCCAGCAAGTCTTGTCTACTTCGGTTTAGCTGATTATAATAGTTTCGAATTAGCAGTTCACTATGGGGCTCAGATACTTGAATGTGCCCAATTGGCTGGAGTTTCCAGCCATGCCGAAGTGCTTAATCCAGAAAAAGTCGAATACCTGCTCAAAGATACCGCAAATCTGCGTCCTAAGAACAAGAGCGATATTCCCCACTACATTCCCTTCTCAAAGATGAAAAACACTAAGATACCAACTCCCACCAAAGCTGAGAGCGTAAATAAAAATTCCACAAGGAGAAAATAAAATTATGGCTGACAAAAAAGTTACTGCAGTTGCTTCAAAGAGTGAAAATCTCACTCAATGGTACACCGATGTCTGTACCAAGGCTGAGTTGATGGATTATGCCTCTACTAAGGGATTCATCATTTACCGACCAGATGGTTATGCCCTCTGGGAAGAAGTTCAGAAATATTTAGACAAGAGATTCAAGGAAGTCGGTGTCAGGAATGTCTATCTTCCGACTATCATTCCTATGTCACTTCTCAATAAGGAAAAAGAGCACATTCAAGGCTTTGCTCCTGAATGCTTCGAAGTTTCAGCTGCTGGCGGAAAACCCTTAGCTGATCATTTAGTCATCCGTCCAACCAGCGAAACTCTCTTCTGCGATTATTTCAAAGATATCGTCCATTCCTACAATGATCTTCCTATCGAAAACAATCAGTGGTGCAGTGTCCTTCGTGCCGAAAAGACCACCCGTCCGTTCCTCAGAGGTGCTGAATTCCTCTGGCAGGAATGCCACGCCCTTCACGCTTCAGAAAACGAAGCCAGAAACTTTGCCCTCAGCATGCTGAAGATCTATTATGATTTGGGCCGTGAAATGCTGGCTATTCCTTTTGTTGCCGGATGTAAGCCGGAAAGTGAAAAATTCGCTGGTGCTGTTTCCACCTATACCATTGAAGCCCTTATGCCAGATGGTCAGGCTTTACAGTGCGGAACCACCCATTATTTAGGAACGGGTTTCTGCGAAAAATTCGGAATCAAGTATCAGGATAAAAACAATAAGATTGCCTACCCTCATTATTCCAGCCATGGTGCCTCCACCAGACTTCTCGGTGCTTTGATTATGGTTCACGGTGATGATAATGGCTTAGTCTTGCCTCCTAAGATTGCTCCTACTCAGGTCGTTATTATTCCAATCCGTGGTCAGGATAATCCAGAAGTCAATAAAGTTTCCCAGGAAATCTACGATATTCTCAATAAAGACGGCATCCGTGTCTATCTTGACTCAACTAACAAAACTCCAGGATGGAAATTCTCTCAATATGAAATGAAGGGGGTTCCGCTCAGAATTGAAATCGGACCTAAGGATTTGGCTAATGGAGTTGTAACCATGACCAGACGTTTTGATGGTTTCAAAAAGAGTCTCCCCATCAGTGAAATTTCAGCTACTGTTGCTCTTGAGCTTCAGGAAGCCCAGGATGGAATGTACAAGAAGGCCTATGACTATCTTAAGAGCCATATTGTCACTTGCCACACCGAAGAAGAAATCGCTGACACTCTCCTCAATCATAAAGGCTTTGTCCGTATGATGGCTGAAGATACTGTCGAAGAAGAAAAATACATGAAAGAAAAGTACAATGCTACTCCACGTGTTATGCCTTTTGATGAAGCTCCCTTTGATGATAAGGATCCTTTAACCGGAAACAAGGCTGACAAGGTTGTCTATTTTGACCGTGCCTACTAAAGAAAAAATGAATAGTATATTTGATTCAAGAATTGTCTCTCTTCAGCGAAAAA